>DATFVD010000623.1:0-4246 GCA_035260505.1 Terriglobales bacterium | reverse complement strand
GGAAGGCAAGGGAGCACTAGCAGGCTGCGGACACCTACGTCTTGTTTCTTATCAGACCGTCCAGCACAATGTCGCGTGTGCGAGGATCACTATGCTCAACACGCTACCCACACCCATTCTGCTCGACATCGCGATCCTATTCACGGCGCTATCCTGGGGGCTCGGTCTTTACCTGGTCGACAAGAAGGTGTACATTTTTGCTCCGCTCGCAGTGGGTTGTTTTGTGTGCCTGTTCGGGTACAGTGTCGCTAGCCTGGGTGCGCCTGGATGGGCGGTAGTTGCCGCCCCGCTTCCCTTGGATATTCTGCTTCTCTGGTACCTATTGAGAAAGCCCCGAAAAATGGCCGTGGCCTACGTGTTGATCTGGGCAATCTACATCGTGATCCACATACTTCTCAGCGCATTCCTTCACTATGACTCCCTGATCCCGGCCTGGAGACTCCACTCGTGAGTTGGGCGGCTGGCATACATCGCCCGGCCACATGCACTACTTTTTGCGCTCGACAAGGAAGCGAGCGAGGTCTTTTAAAGTCGACGCGGCCCCACCGTATTCGTTGAGTTCCGCGCATGCTCGATCGACCAGGGCGTCGGCCTTGCGGAGCGACTCCTCGATTCCGAATAACGCCGGATACGTAGCCTTCTCCGCCGCCTCGTCCTTGCCTGCGGTTTTCCCCAGTTGCTCGGAGGTCTGGGTCACGTCGAGCACATCGTCCACGATCTGGAACGCCAGACCGATCGACTGTCCATAGGTCCGAAGGTGGGCAATATCCGTAACTTTCGCCCCGGCGTAGATTCCTCCGCTGACCACGCTGGCCGTGATCAGCGCCGCGGTCTTCGAACGGTGGATGTATTCGAGGGTGGCGAGGTCGGGTTTCTTGTGTTCGGCTTCGAGGTCAACAACCTGGCCGCCGATCATGCCGTCGATGGTGCCGGTGCCGTGGGCAATTTCCCGGATGATCGCGACGCGGGCCTCGGCCGGGCAAGCAATCTGAGCCAGCACCTCATAGGCCTGCGTCTGCAGGGCGTCTCCGGCGAGAATGGCGATGGCCTCTCCGAAGACCTTGTGGCTCGTGGGACGTCCGCGTCGCAGGTCGTCGTTATCGAGCGCGGGCAAATCGTCGTGGATCAGGGAATAAGTGTGGAGCATTTCGAGCGCCGCGCCCACTTGCTCAATACCTGCGGGCAGGGAGCCCGACAGCGAACGAGCGCGCGATTTAGAGGTCGACGATTTGGAGGCCGATGACGCGATCATGCGCCCCGCTTCCATGCACAGGATCGGCCGCAGGCGTTTCCCGCCGGCAAAAACGCTGTGCCGCATGGCCCGATGGATCGAGGTCGGATGCTGGCTGGCCGGGGGCAAGAGCTGTTCGAGCGCGATGTCGGCGGCCTCGCGCCCCTGCTCCAGAACTTTTTTCAGCATGGCATCGCAGTATAACAAGGCAGGTCTCAGGGCAGATGTCAGGTGTCAGGTATCAGGTGTCAGGTGTCAGGTGCCAGGAAAAGCGTACTCGGGAAGGTCTCAGGTAACGGGTGTCAGGTTTCAAGAAGCTTTTTGTTGATTTTGTTTTTCCTGACACCTGACACCTGATACCTGGAACCTGAGGTTAGGCGACTGCCTGATGCGTGAGCCCGTGCAACACCGATCGCACAACGTCATCCTTGCGCGGTACACATATGTCGCATGCGCCCTTGTTCAGCGCGTCGGTCCATAGTTCGTCGTCCGCCAACCGGTGGGTACCGACGATGCAAAGGCTGGGGAACTCATGATGCAAACGTTCCACCTCGCCCGCTCCCGAAGTTTCCAGATCCAGCACCAGCGCTCCGGCGCGATGCTTGGCAACTGCAGGACGCACGTCTTCGTAACGGCCGGCCAGATGAACAGAATCGAAGTGTTGGGAGAGACTGACCGCCAGAGTTTGTGCAGTTCTGGGGTCATTCTGATAGAGGACTACACTGAGTGGTTCCATACATCCCCCTGACTACACCGCAGGTTCGCGGTGACCTTGGCTGCGACAGCAAACTGCTAGCACAGGCGTTGTCAAATCCGATCCGAGCGCACAGCATCTTACTTGCGCAATGCCTTCTCGGCCGGGGGTTCGAACGGTTCAGTTTGCAGCTTTCCGTTCTGTTTTAACAGAATCTCAACTTTCCCTTCCGCTTCCTCCAATTGTTTTCGGCAGGCTGCGGAAAGTTGCATGCCTTCTTCAAATAGCGTCAGAGACTTCTCCAGCGGAACCTCGCCTTTTTCCAGTTCCTGAACTATTTTCTCCAGACGCTCAAGGCACTCTTCAAACTTCACCAATCCAGTTGCTCCTGCTCTCTATTGTAATGCCGACTCCGGGGGGAAATGTCCAGCAAATTTTTTAGATTTGCACAGGTTGTTTTCACGATCTTCCCAAAACTACACTGACGCTGGCCGCTTCTATCCGAGGGCCTCCAGAACATCGATTGCGGAGGTATAACGGCCCTGAGGAGCGCTGATCTGGGCCCCCTGCACCCGGTCGCGGAGGGCCGCCAGCATTTCGCGAGCGATCGCCACGCCTTCCTCGCGAGCCGCTTGAGGACTTGCGACCCTGGTCATCCGATTCATGACCTCATCGGGCACAGAAACCCGCAGCTCGTTCTTCATGAACTCAGCGTTGCGGGCACTTACCAGGGGCCAGATTCCGGCCACCACAGGAATTCGGCAGTGCTCGATCCGTTTCAGGAAACTCTCCAGCAGATTGAGGTCGAACACGGGCTGGGTCACCACGTATTCTGCGCCCGCTTCCACCTTGTATTCGAAGCGCTTGATCTCTTCGTCCAGGTTGGGCAGGCCCGGATTGGCACCCACTCCGATGACGAAGCTGGTCCCGGCGCCGATCGGGTTCGCGCCAATGTCCAGTCCGCGATTGAGGTTGTGGACGATGTTCACCAGTCCGATCGCATCCACGTCAAACACCGCCGTGGCGTCGGGATAGTTCCCCATCTTCGGAGGGTCCCCGGTAATGCAGATCAGGTTTCGAATCCCGGTTGCGGCCGCACCCAGCAGGTCGGACTGAATGCCGAGGACGTTTCTATCACGACAGGTGTAGTGCAGGATGGCTTCAATGCCAACCTCCTGCTGCATAAGCAGCGCCAACGCCTGGTTGCTCATGCGTGCCGAGGCCCGCGGGCTGTCCGGAATGTTCACTCCGTCAACGCCCACCGATTTAACGAATTTCGCGCCCGCGACCTCCTTTCGGATGTCGATTCCCTTCGGCGGCACGATCTCGACCATGGTCACAAATTCACCGGCGGCAATCTTTGCGCCGAGGCGCGACCGTTCGGCCAGGGGAATGCTGGCCGGAGGCGAAGGCGCTACTCCGGAATGAATCGCCTCCGTAACCGCGGTCTTGCCGCGGGCTTCGCGCACTCTTAGCGCGGATTTCATGGCGCGGATATGATCCGGCGTGGTTCCGCAGCAGCCGCCGATCAGCTGTACGCCGGCCGCCACGAATTTCCGCGTATAGCTCGCCATGTATTCCGGCGAACAGAGATAGATATTCCGTCCTTCGACCGAGCGCGGCATGCCAGCGTTCGGCTGGGCGGCCAGGGGCAGGGAAGTCACCGCCCGCACCCGTTCAATTGCGTCCAGCATCGCGACCGGCCCCACGCTGCAGTTGATGCCGAGTATGTCGACATTCCATTCCGACAGGCGGGCAGCAAAGGCCTCCGGGTCGGAGCCATCGAGGCAGTTGCCGTCTTCGTCAATCGTGACCTGGGCGACGATGGGAATCTTCGCATTCACATCGCGGCACGCGAGAACCGCCTGGTGTAATTCCTCGACATAGCCGAAGGTTTCAAGCATCAGCAAATCCACGCCGCCCTCGATCAGGGCTGCGACTTGTTCGCGAAACGCGGTCCGGGCCTCTTCGAACGAAGTCTTCCCCAAAGGCTCAATCCGGACGCCCAGCGGGCCAATCGATCCGGCCACCCAGGCATCGAAGCTCTTGGCCGCTTCCCGAGCCACGTTAACGCCGGCGAGATTGATTTCGCGGACGCGATCCGCCAGGCTGTGCCGCGCCAGGCGAAAACTGTTCCCGCCGAACGTGTTGGTTTCAACAATCTCGGCGCCCGCCTGCAGATAATCGTGGTGGACGCCCCGGATAAGCTCCGGTTGCGATAGGTTCAACTCGTCATAGCAGCGGTTGATAAATATGCCCTTGGCATAGAGAAGCGTGCCCATGGCTCCATCGCAGAGCAAGGGCGACTGCTTTAGACGTTC
>DATFVD010000622.1:0-8402 GCA_035260505.1 Terriglobales bacterium | reverse complement strand
CGCTTCGGAAAATGGGGGCTAGCACTGGCAGGGAAGTCGCGGGGCGAGGATGCAGGTGGATGGTTCGACAACGAAGTTGGAGAAAACGTCGACCCCAAATCCATCAGCCACGAGCATACCTTCGACCAGGACACGGGCGATGCCGAGCGATTGCAGTCCACGCTGATGCGGCTGAGCGAGATGGTTGGACGGCGGCTGCGCGAAGGCGGATATTTTGCGCGCACCCTGCAGCTGAAATTGCGCTACAGCGATTTCACGACCATTACGCGAGCGCATTCGGTGGAGCAGCCCACGCAAATGGATAACCAGATTTTTGAGCAAGCGCGGCGCTTGTTTTTCGACAACTGGACGGCGGGTGCGCCGGTGCGATTGCTGGGCGTACAAGCGTCGAATTTCGAATCGGGTTCAACACAGCTTGATTTGCTGGAGCCTTCGCGGCAGCAGCGCTGGCAGAATGCCCTGGCAGCCGCCGATCATCTGCGCGACAAATTTGGAGAATCGACGATCGGCCTCGCAAGAGGGATGAAAGGCGGATTCCGCGAGCGCACGCACGAAAGTCCGGTGGGCCTGCCGGGCAAGAGCGTTCGGGAGAAGAGTGGCCAAAAAAAGGGCGACGGAGAGAAGAGCGATTCAGAGGCAAGCGACTGAAACAGGCTGCGGAGAAACTTGGGTTTCGTATCAGGGCATCGCTTCTGCGATGCCGATACCTCCGAAATCAAAATGCCCCTTTAGGGGCTGGGGAATCATGAAACTTTGAGTCCACTCGCGAGTCACATGCGTATGGTGATGACATGACAAAGTGGCTTACAACGGTTTTATCTGTTGCGACCTTGGCAATTACGTTGCCCGCGCACGCGGCCGAGAACCTTAAACTCAATGAACATCTCGATTACACCAGCGACAGCCAGGATGGGCCGTTGATCACCGGTGATCGTCTCGAAGACGGGGCAGTTTCCGGCAAGCCGACCTACACGATTTTCTACGGCGAAGGCTGTTTCAATTCCAAGCGGCAGGCGCGGCGCACGGTGGAACTCTACGAAAAGTACAAGGGCAGGGTGCAGTTCGTCGTGGTCGATCTCGATCGCCCGCGCTCCCCGGCGCAGGAACAGCTGGTGAAGAAATTTTATAAGGGATACATTCCGCACGTGGTGGTATTGAATCGCAATGGCAAGACCGCCTACAACGCTTCCGGCGAAGTAGAGGAAGGTGAAATCTCGAAGGCGTTGGAGAAGGCGCTGGCTCAGTGATGGTCGTCGCTTGCCGGTGGAGAGCCGGGCGTCCCCGCCCGCCCAGAAAGGACGCCCGTCGCTCCATTCCTACACGAGCCGCTACGAAATATATTCGCGAATATAGTCATCGCGCGAGGTGGCGAGGTTTTGAGCGTCGCCATCGAAGATGACTTTACCATCGCGCAGGATCAGGAAGCTCATCGGGACTTCGCAGTGCTGGCCTTTGGGCAGAACGGCCATCCGGTTGGTGGTCTTGTCGAAAAAGTGAGTCGCCATGGTGAAGGCATCCTGGAGGCGGTGGGTCACCATGAGAGCGCTGGTTTTATAGACATCGCGTTGCTTCACGATGAGTTCGACGATCGTGTTCGAGGTTACCGGATCGAGTCCGCCGGTAGGCGAGTCGTAGAGCAGCACCTCGGGCTCGGTGATGATGGCGCGAGCGATGGCAACGCGCCGCCGCATGCCGCCCGAGAGTTCGGAGGGAAACATGTCGTAGGTTCGTTCCAGTTCCACGAAGCGCAGTACCTCGCGGACCCGGCGCTCAATTTCCTCGGCGGAAATCCCCTCTTCCATCAGGCGGAAAGCGACATTTTCGTATACCTTGAGCGAGTCGAAGAGGGCGCTTTCCTGGAACACGATGCCCACGCGTCGGCGCAGCTCGAACAGTTCCTGTTCCGACATGCGGGTGACTTCCTCGCCCAGCATGAAGATGCGACCGCTATCGGGCCGCATGAGTCCCATGGCCAGCTTGAGGAGTGTGCTCTTGCCGGAGCCGGCCACTCCAAACAGCGCCTTGGTTTCGCCATGCGGCAACTGGAACGAAACTCCGTCGAGCACGACTTTCTCGTCAAATGCGATCGAAACGTTTTCGAACTCGATAGCGTAGCCGGAGGGACTGACCGCCGAAGCCGCCGGATTTTTGCTGGGCAGAGTGGGAGCCGGCATGAATCACCTGTAGCCAAAAATCGCGAAGATCAACTTGGTAACGAAGAAGTCCACGATCAGAATCAACACCGAAGAAGCGACCACGGCCTGGGTCGTCGAACGGCCCACGCCCTGCGTTCCACCGCGCGTGGAAATGCCGTAATAGCATCCAACGGTGGCGATGATGAACCCGAACAGCACGGGCTTGATGAGGCCGGTGAAGACGTCGCGGAAGACAAGGATCTGCCACACGGAGGTCCAATACTGCTGGGTGTCGAGCCCGAACAGCAGATGCGCGACCCCATATCCGCCGATCAGACCCAGCAGATCGGCGATGATGGTCAGAAAAAACAGCATGAAGGCGGTAGCCCCAACTCGCGGCGTCACCAGTTTCTTCAGGGGATCAGTGCCCAGGGCCCGCATGGCATCAATCTGTTCGGTCACGACCATGGAGCCGAGCTCGCTGGCCATGCCGGAGGCATTTCGTCCAGCCACCATCAGCCCGGTGATCAGCGGTCCCAGTTCGGTGACCATACCGAGCGACACGAGCTGGCCGATGAGCGTGACCCCGCCGAATCGCTGCAAAGTGCTGGCTGAGTTTAGTGCCAGGAGCGCCCCGACGGAGAGTCCCGTGAGGATGACGATAGGCAGGGAGCCGACGCCGATGAGGTCCGCCTGTTGCACCATGTCGCCCATGTACAGGGGACGGCGGAAGAAGTTAGCGAGGGATTGCGCCGACAGCAGGGTGTATTCCTGAACCGCCAGAGCAACGTCTTTGGCGACTTCAATGGGCGAAATCAGTTCGAGTTCGAACGCCATGTCTGCTCAGGGAACTATAGCAGAGGGGGGAACCACGTGGAGACAGCCGCCCCCGGGCTGTCCACGGGGCGAAGGCCAGCCCACTCTTGAGTTCAGGGAACAAATCAGACCGGGCGAGCTACGCTCGCCGGACAGCCGAACACGGTTGTCCCCACGCAGGGTTATTCCCGACTCTTCTTCTTGATCTCAATGGCGAGCCGCTTGATTTTCTGATTCAGTGTGGAGAGCGGGACGTGGAAGCGTTCCGCTGCTTCGGTCTGGTTCCAGCCGCACTTCTCCAGCATGTCGATGATGATCCGCCGTTCACAGTCCTCCATGATGCCGAACAGCGTGGCTCCCGCATTCGCGTCCAAAGTGGGAATTGAACTGCCTCGGCCCACGATGTGGTCGGGCAGCAGTTCGAGTCCAATATCGCTGTCGGAAGACAGCACCACGGCGCGTTCGATCGTGTTCTCCAGTTCTCGGACGTTGCCTGGCCACGAGTAGCTCACCAGCGGGCGCAACGCCTCGGTACTAATGCGGCGCCGGGGCCGCTCGTTTTCCTCCGAATACTTCTGGAGGAAGTGCTGCACCAGCAGCGGAATATCTTCGCGGCGCTGCCGCAGCGGGGGCAGATCAATGCTGATCACGTTGAGGCGGTAGAACAGGTCTTCGCGGAAGCGGCCTTCGCGGACCATTTGGCGAAGATCAACGTTGGTAGCGGCGATGATGCGTACGTCCACTTGAATTTCCTGCACGCCGCCCAGATGCATGAACTTGCGGTCCTGCAATACGCGCAGAATCTTACTCTGCGTGTCCATGGTCATGGTGCCGATCTCGTCGAGGAAGAGCGTTCCGCGGTCGGCGACTTCGAACAGCCCCTTCTTCGACGCAATCGCACTGGTAAAGGCGCCTCTGACGTGTCCAAACAGCGTGGATTCGAGCAAGTCGGGCGGTGTGGACCCGGAATTGACGGGCACGAACGGCCGGTCGCGGCGCGTGGAATTCAGATGAATCGCCTTGGCGATCAATTCTTTGCCCGTTCCGCTTTCGCCTTGCAGCAGCACTGTCGACCGGCTGGGCGCTACCTGGGCGACCAAGTCGAAAATCTTCAGCATGGGCTCGCTTTTGCCCACGATGTGCTCAAAGTTGTAACGCTGCTTGAGCGCGCGCTTCAGTTGAATGTTTTCTTCTTCCGCCTTCTGGCGGGCGACCGCAGCGCGGACGTCGGCCAGCAGTTTCTCGTTGTCCCATGGTTTCTGGATGAAGTTGGTGGCGCCGGACTGCATGGCGCGGACCGCGTTCTCCACCGTTCCATAGGCGGTGATCATGATGACTCCCTGCTGTGGGTGGAGCAGCCGAATCTCCGAGAGCACGTCCATCCCGTTCTTGTCGGGTAGCGCCAGGTCAAGCAAAACCACGTCAAAGGCGCGCTGTCCAATCTGCGCCAGACCTTCCCGTCCGCTTCCCGCGATGGCGACGGTGTAGCCCTCGAGTTGAAGAAGCGTCTCGAGCGACTCTCGGATTTCCGCTTCGTCGTCAATGATGAGGATTCTGCCCGCGCTTCGCTGCGGATTTTCCGGGTGGCTCCGGCGCGTGATCGGCGTAATTTCAGAGATTGCTAAGTCAGACATGGACTGCCTTCCTGATCAGCGGGAAATCCAGGGTGAAGGTGGTGCCTTCGCCCGGGCGGCTCTCCACGCGGATATTGCCCGCGTGCTCCTGGATGATGCCGTAGGTGACAGAAAGCCCAAGACCGGTGCCGCGATTCTGGCCCTCCTCGGGCGACGTCTTGGTAGTGAAAAAGGGATCGTAGATGCGCTGAATGTTCTCCTGAGCAATGCCCGAGCCGGTGTCGGAAACGCGCACGCTGACGAATTCACCGTTCTGCGTCGTTACGTTCAGCACTCCGCCCCTGGACATCGCGTCCTTGGCATTCAAGAACAAATTCAGAAACACTTGCTGCAGACGCCCGGCGTTGCCCTGAATCAAAGGGAGACTGTCGTAGAGCTCCGACTGCACCTGGATGTGAGCGACCTTGAACTGGTGCTCAAGCAACGCCAGCGTATCGGCGATTACCTTGTTGAGACTGATTTCCGTCAATTCCGTGCCCGTGGTCCGGGAGAAGTTCAGCAGATTGTTGACGATCTCCGAGGCGCGGAACGTCTGCTTGGTGATTTTCTCGAGCAGACCGGCCTTTTGCGGATCCGACTGCAATTGCTTGGCCAGCATCTGCGTGTAGGACGAGATCACCGCCAGCGGCGTATTCACTTCGTGGGCAACACCAGCGGCCAGCAGTCCGATCGATGAGAGCTTGTCGGCTTGGGTGAGCTGGACTTCAAGCTCGATCCTCTCCGTGATGTCGTCCATGATCACCAGCCGCCCCACCACGCTGAACTTGCGGGTTACCAGCGGCGCCATCGCAACATTAACGATGCGCGACTCGCCGGTGGGAGTTCCCAGTCGGAACTTATAAAGATTGTGGATACCTGGATTCTGCCGAACGCGGTAGAACTCCTCGACGAAGGCGGCCGGAAAAACCTCACTCAGCGAACGCCCCACCACCTGCCAGCGCGGCTGGGCATACATGACTTCCATCTGCGAGTTCCAGGACTCGATGCGGTCTTGCAGATCCACGGCCATCACGCCAACGTTGATGGATTCAACAATGTTCTCGTTGAAATCCTTGAGCCGCTCGTACTCGCTGACCTTCTGCTCGAGCGAGGCGTACAGCCGCCCGTTCTGGATCGCGATGCCGACGTATCCCGCCAGCGCTTCGAGCAACTCCACGTCTTCGCTGGAGAGGAAGTCACCTTGGATGGTCTTGCCCAGTCCGAGGAAGGCGATGGTCTTTTGCCGCGCATGGCAGGGAATGTAGTAGTTCAAATCCAGACGTCTGATTGCTTCCTGCGCGGTGGCATTCTCACGCGGCAACTGGTGCGTGTTTTCGAAGAAGATATGCCCGACCGCGTCTTCGATCCGCGGTTTCGCGAGGAATGACAGGTCGAGACCGGTGACGTGGGCGATCCCGTACGATTTCGACAGTTCAAAGCGGGAAGAGTCGGCGTTGCCGAGGAAGATCGCGATACGATCCACCAGCAGCGTGCGGGCCACGCGGTCCACCAGTGAGGAAAGCATTTTGTCGAGGTCGGTTTCCGAACTCAACTCTCGTCCGAATTCGATCAGGGTGCGCCGATAGTCATAGCCTGTGCGGTAGAAGAACTGGTCAAGCTTCTCTTGAATCCATTTCCGTACCGGATCAAACAGCAGCGCGGTGACTACGATGGCCACCATCAAGCCGTAAGGTCCGGAACTGGGCACGCGCGTGTTCACGAGCAGCGCAATTGCGGCCACGCCCGCGAAATAAACCCCCACAATCGCGGCCGCCGCCAGCGTATACGCCATGCCGCGCTTGAAGATCAGATCCACGTCCATCAACCGGTAGCGGAAAATGGCGTATCCAAAAGTCAGGGGGAGCAATCCGAGCGACAGCACCGACACCTTCATGGTGGGCGAAGGCATCACTCCGAATAGATATGGCAAAACGTAACAAAGCGTGAATGGCGTTATGGCGAGGATGGTGCCGCGCGTAATCCACTTGAGTTGCTGCCGCAGAATCGGAGTGGTGGCCTGGCGGTAATTGCGCCATAGGACCGTCGCAGCCGAGACGAAGAAGACTGTCAGATACGCCCAGTGCACCCGGTTCAGGTTAAACAGCAGCCATGCGCTGGCTTTCAAGAACTGCAGGGTTATGAGCTGTATTCCGAGCAGGACCGCTCCCGGAAGGTAGAGCAGCGGAATCGACCAACGATGCTTGCTGACGAACTCGCGCCGTTCCGGGAAGGTCAATACGAAGTGCAGGAAAAGCGCTGGCTGCAACAGCCACGCGATCTCATTCGCCCAGAGGACGGTCCAGTCAAAAGCATTGAACTTGCCGGTATAGTGCAGCGAGTAGAAAACGAAAGATACCAGGCAGAAAATGTAAAAATGCGTGGAACCGACCGCCGTCCAGCGCCTCAACAATACATAAAGCCCAATGCCCAGGTAGATGAGGGCGATCAGCCGCAGCCAGTCGTTCATCGAACGTTCGGCCGGAACCAGCACCACTTCCACATCCAACGGAACGGTGCCGCGGATCAGCGAGTAGGTTGCCTTCGACCAGACGCCGGAATAGTAGAGCTGGCGCGTCACCGCAGCCGCAGTATCGATCGCGCGGCCATTGATGTTTACCACCACATCCCCGCGGCGGATGCCGGCCCGTTCTGCCGGCCCGTTCGGCTCCAGTCGATCCGCTACTGGCCGTCCGTTCCGCTCAATCCACCATGCGCCATCGTCGGGAATCGCGGACTGATGTTCGATCTTGTAGTTGAATCCAGCGAAAACCACCGCTGCTACCGTAAGGAGAGTCAGCAGGATGGCAGTAAACCGGGCCTCAAATTCGCGGTTCATAGTTCGCGACTCACGGACTAGGACGGTTGCAGGGACGACGCGGCCAGACAATCGACGCCACTCGGGTATCAGCAACTTCACTGCCACCCCTCCAGTCTTGTCCAGTGCTTGTAAGTCGCTTCCATAGAGCGACTTCCACAATTATAGAGAGGATTCGGGATAGCGGCTATGAATTATGGAATATTGCTTCTGCTATTTGGGATGCCATCTGGCTGCGGGAAGAGGGTCTGGGTGCGGGGGTAAGCTTGAGGGAGCTGGCGGATTTTTGTGGTTGGCGTGTGTCTGAGGTGAAGTGAGGTGACGTGCCCAAACCCTTTCTTGGTGTTTGAGGGGTTCGGAAACCTTCCCCGTTTCCCGAACCCCTCACTTACTGGGCTCACCTGACTCGCTTAGGAGAGGTGAGCAAATCCCGCAAGTGAGTGTGATATTGCGCCCGATTCCTGGGAACGTCCATGGAGCCAGTCTGAAGCCATCTGAACTGATCTGAAGAAATTCACGATAGCCCGCTTGACAGGGCAAGCCCGGCAGAACAGAATTTCAGACGCCCTATTTAGACTGGATTCGTGTGGGGACGGGCGCCTTCGCGAGCCTGCCCTGAGCGAAGTCGAAGGGTGCAAGCCGAGCAAAGCTCGGCAGCCGCCACAGGTGAAAGCAACAGATTCGCTACAAGTGCGCCTAGGAGTTCTGCATTGCCGGATAAGAAGGTCCGTTTCGACGATTTCGAGTTGGATTATGGTCGCTTCCAGCTCTGCCGCTGTGGCAGCCCGGTTCGGCTGGAAGGCTTGCCGCTGCAATTGCTGATGTTCATGGTAGAGAAGCGGGGCGAACTGGTCACGCGCGAGCAGATCTCCAGTGAGTTGTGGAGCAAGGATGTCTTCGTTGACGTCGAACAGGGCATCAATACCGCCATCCGCAAGATCCGCCGCGCCCTGGCGGACGATGCCGACGAGCCGCAGTACCTGCAGACCGTCGTCGGAAGAGGCTATCGCTTCGTCGCGCCCA
>DATFVD010000621.1:0-2563 GCA_035260505.1 Terriglobales bacterium | reverse complement strand
CATGAATACACGGGCCGCTCTGCGGAAGAATCGCATGGTTGGGGATGGCAAGCTACCTTTCATCCGGAGGATCTACCGCCGTTAATGGAAAAATGGCGAGAGCTATTGGCCTCGGGAGAACCAGGCGAGATCGAGGCACGTCTTCGTCGCCACGATGGCGTCTATCGATGGTTTCTTATTCGCGTCGAGCCGTTCCGCGACGAAAGCGGAAAACTTGTCAGGTGGTACGGAACCAGCACGGATATAGAGAATCTCAAGCAGGCTGAAAGGAAGTTGCGGGAAGAAGAACGTGAGCTGCGCCGAATTACGGATGCGATTCCCGAGGTCATTGTGGTTCTGGATTCGAGCGGGAACTCTCTCTACGCAAATCAAGCGATACTTGATTACGCAGGACTCACCAGTGAAGATGTCGGAGTTCCGGATTTGTGGGAACGGATCATCCACCCAGACGACGCGGAGCGATTACGAGGAGAGCGAAAGACTGCTCTTGCGGCGGGGCTTCCTTTCGAAGTCGAGCAACGATACCGTCGGAAGGACGGCCAGTATCGTTGGTTCATGGTTCGTTATAACCCTCTCCGAAACGAAGAGGGCCAGGTGATTCGCTGGTATGCGACGGGGATGGACATTGACGACCGCGTCCGAGCCGAAGAAAGGACTCGGAACGAGAATTTCGCTTTGCGAGAGCAGATCGACCGTGACTCGATGTTCGAGGATATCGTCGGTTCTTCCCAAGCGCTCCGTAAGGTGCTTCGCCAGGTCGCCAAGGTCGCGCCTTCCGATTCAACCGTTTTGCTTCTGGGAGAAACCGGCACAGGCAAGGAATTGGTGGCGCGGGCCATTCACAAGCGATCCAAGCGCGCGGAACGAGCATTCATCGGCGTGAATTGCTCCGCCATCCCGCCGTCTTTGATTGCGTCGGAACTCTTCGGTCACGAAAAAGGCGCTTTTACGGGTGCGACGCAACGCCGCATGGGACGCTTTGAATCGGCCAGCGGCGGCACGATCTTTCTCGACGAAGTCGGCGACTTACCTGCGGAAATCCAGATTGCTCTATTGCGAGTTCTGCAAGAACGTGAAATCGAACGCGTTGGCAGCAGCCGGCCAATTCCGGTCGACGTGCGAGTGGTTGCAGCCACGCATCGCGATTTGAGCGCGTTGGTTGCCGAAGGCAAGTTCCGCCAGGACCTGCTGTACCGGTTGAATGTCGTGCCTGTTCAGATGCCGCCATTGCGCGAACGAGTAGCTGATATTCCCTTGCTGGTTGAGTACTTTGTCGGCCGCTTTGGAAAGAGGGCGGGAAAGAAGTTCAGAACCATCGACAAGAAAATCCTAAAAGTGTTCCAGGAATATGGCTGGCCAGGGAATGTCCGTGAACTACAGAACATAATCGAGCGCGCTGTGATCCTCAGCGAAGATGAAAACCTGGCTGTGGACGAGACATGGCTGAAGTCGGAGCCCGCCCAAAACCCGGTGCGAACCCGTGCGCTCGATAGTGCCCTCTTGCAGCAGGAGAAGGAAATGATTGAGGCGGCGCTAGCCGAAAGCCAGGGCCGAATTTCCGGGCCCGCAGGTGCGGCAGCTAAACTCGGTTTGCCGGCACGGACCCTCGACTCGAAAATCAAGCGTTTGAAGATTAACAAATATCGATTCAAAGCCCCACAGGCTGACTGATCCGCTGCGGAGAACTATTACCCCCATTCGTATTTTCCTCATCAGACAGGAATTCCTGAAATTTAAGGACTGCCCACAACTCTAAGTTCCATCCCTGCAAGGAATTGCGAACGGCCTGGTTATTGCAATGTTAGTTTGTTCTTCAGAACAGAGATCCATGATGCTGAAGATCAGACAGCTCGCTGGCAAGAGCGAGATACGGATTTTTTTGAGCGGGCAGCTTCGATCTGAGCACCTTGATCAGTTGAAGTCTGAGGTCGAGCGTGGCGGACCACGCGTCACGCTGGATCTGGAGGAACTCGATCTGGTGGATATCGAAGGTGTTCGTTTTCTCAACGCGTGTGAGTCGGCTGGAGTCTCGCTCCTGCACTGTTCGCCTTACATCAGGGAATGGATGCTGCAGGAGCGAAGTCGACTGAAAGACCATCCAGAACTTGGATGATTCATTGAAGCTGAAACTGGAGAGGAGCATAATCATGAAGAAGATTTACGGGGTTGTAACGCTTGTTGCGATGCTGATGGGCGCGACTCTGCTGCTGCAGAGGACTGTTAAAGTTGCTGCGGCGGCGCCAACCGGGATCAAGAACGTGGTTCTGGTGCACGGTGCATTCGCCGATGGCTCCGGCTGGGAAGCCGTCGCCAAGATCCTCGAGAAGGACGGCTACACGGTGTCGGTAGCGCAGCCCCCCGAAACCTCCTACGCCGACGACCAAAAGTACACGAAGGCCGCCATCGACGCCATGGGCGGGCCAGTCGTCCTGGTCGGCCATAGCTACGGCGGGTCCATCATCAGCGAGGCCGGCAATGATCCAAACGTTGCGGCACTGGTCTACATCGCCGCATTTGCACTCGATGAAGGTGACAGCTGTGCGTCGATCGAACAGGCCCTGCC
>DATFVD010000620.1:0-4936 GCA_035260505.1 Terriglobales bacterium | reverse complement strand
ATATCGCCGCCTCATTCTTCTCGGCGATATCTTCGCCGACCTCAATTTTGGGCGGCTGAAAAAGGAACACTGGAAATTTCTCGGCTTCATTCGCAAGCTCTCCAATCCCAAGCGTAAAGTTGAAGTGGTCTGGGTCGAAGGCAATCACGACCACGGCTTGACCGAAATTATGTCCCATTTGGTGGGCGTCCGCGTGTACCAGGAATATCAATGGGAATATCAGGGACTCCGCCACATCGCCGTCCATGGTCACCAGTTTGACGGCTTCGTGGTAAAGAACGTCCGCGTCAGCTATCTGATCGGGACGCTGCTTTACCTGCAACTCCAGAAGTGGGATTCGAAAAACAAAACCCTGACCCGTTTTCTCGACCGGCTGGGGACCCGCTGGCAGCGCTTGTCGGAGAAGGTCGCCGACGGCGCGCTCGCCCATGCCCGGCATCACACGGCAGACCGCATTTTCTGCGGCCACACCCATGCCGCCATGCATAAACGTGAGAACGAGATCGACTATTACAATTGCGGAGCCTGGATTGATGCCCGTCCCACCTATATCACCATTGGTGACGAGGGAGTCGATATCCACGAATATGCTGAGCAACCTGGCGATCTCCATCCCGCCGGAGAACAAAGCTTCGCCGACGCTGACCCTGCCGAATTCGGCGACGAGGCGGAATTCGTCGACGATCGCGAATACGAGGGTGTCGCTACCTGACGCGGATTCCAGTTACCGGATGGATCTTTTGAAATAAAAACGTTTGCCACCAACGAGGCACGATAAATCTTGCGCAAACTAACCATCGTTTTCCACCACGCCGGCGGAGGACATCGCAGCGCAGCCGATGCTCTCAAAGCCACTCTCTCCAGCCAGGAACGCCCCTGGGACGTCACGCTTCTCGACATACAGGAATTGCTCGATCCGCTCGACTTGATTCGTCGTGCCACGGGCTTGCGTATTCAGGACACCTACAACGTGATCCTCCGCAAAGGCTGGACGCGTTTCACGCCGCAACTGCTGGTCGTTTTGAAGGCGACCATCTACATCTACCATTCTTCGATCGTGAAACTGCTCCGGCGTTACTGGGCAGAGCATCCCGCGGACCTGGTTCTTTCCGTGGTTCCGCACTTCAATCGTGAGATCGCCGAGAGCCTTCGCCCGGTTGGTAAAGGAACGCCCGGTGTCCGAACGCCTTTTGTCACTCTGATAACGGACTTGGCAGACTACCCGCCGCACTTCTGGATTGAGCGCGAATCGGAATACATCATCGTTGGAACTGAACGCGCCCGGCAACAAGCCTTAACCATGGACCATCCCGCTGACCATATCTTCCTGACATCGGGAATGATCCTGAAGCCAAAATTCTACGAGAAGACAACCGTCGATCGCGCTGCCGAAAGAAAACGGCTCGGACTGGAAGTTGACTGTCCAACTGGCATCGTTCTGTTCGGAGGCCACGGCTCCCAGGCGATGGTCTACATCACAAAGAAACTCAACGAGGCCAGCAGCGGAGTCCAGCTAATCCTGATTTGCGGCCACAACCAGAAGCTTGCCGCTCAACTCAAAGGCCTACGCACCAAAAAACCAATCGCTGTCGTCGGATTTGCGCAGAATGTCGAATACTACATGGCTCTAGCCGACTTCTTTATCGGGAAACCGGGTCCTGGCTCGATCAGCGAGGCACTACAGTTCCACTTGCCCGTGATTGTGGAACGCAATTCTAAAACTCTGCCGCAGGAGCGCTATAACGCGGAATGGGTGACCGAAAAAGGTTATGGGATCGTCGTGCCCAGCTTCAGGAGAATTGCGCGTGCTGTGCAACGCTTACTTCAGAGCGCGACTTTTGAGGAATTCCGTCTGAAGGCCAACTCCTACTCCAATCGAGCGTTGTCTGAAGTGCCCATAATCCTGGAACGATGCGCGGAGCAGACAGCCACTCCAACTCAATCTCATGCTGCATCTCCGTAGAGACGTGGCTTGCCGCGTCTCTCGACGCAGGTAGTCACCGAAACAGCGCGGCAAAAAATGCACCGAGTCTTTTGAAGAATCCGCGCGCCGGCTGGTGATTCGCCGATGCCGTTTCAGTGCCTTTCTGATCGTCGCTCGCCGATGGCGGAAGGGGAGCTGCCAAGGCCGGTGCTGCTTGTGCACGTGAATCCGCGGGCAGCGCGCTTACGTCCTCAACCGGCGCAGGCGGAGGACCGGTCGCATGGAACACGAACGGCGCTTCCACCTGCACGTGAAGTTCGTTCGGCGCTACGGAGACATCAAGCGGAGCCGCCGCTGCCGGTACTCCAGTTGCGGGCAAACTAGTCGCGGGCGCGCTTTCCGCCTTAGCCGTCTCCGCGACCGGCGCTGGGCTCGCATTCACGGGCGGCGCTTGCGCTTGACTCTCTATGGGCAGATTGCTGGTCGCCCGCAGCGGAAGATCCCGCGGTGGCGGACAGCCGCATTCCAGCGGCACTGCCATATCTACACGATCGAGTTGCCCGGACCGAAACATGAGCTGGTCGGTTGCTTTGACCTGGTAGGTGCGATCGCCGAGCAGTTCGCTAACCATCGCCGACGCCGTGTTGCCGGGCAGAGCGCGCACGCAGGTATTGCCCTGACTGTCCGCACTGATGGCATAGTGAAATTCACCTGGTCCCACCAGAAGGATGCGGAAGTCCGGCGTCATCACGGAATCGGAAGATGCGTCGAGAGCGAAATGCGCCTCCAGCGCTCCCGTGTTCATGCTGAGCATCAGGTTGTGCCGGTTCTGCGACGGAGTAATCGACACCGTCGTTCCCGGGCAAACATGCACTTCGCCGCCACTCGACAGGCGGAGAACGGCGGTATCGGGTCCGGCGGTAATCGCGGAACCCGCGTCATTATTACTGTCATTGTCGCTGCCTGCTAACGCCAGAGGCCCAGCCGCGCGCACCGCGGCCACTACTGGTTGCGGCGCGGGCGTCAGGCTAACGACCGTCGGTTGCTGAAACGGCGAGCTGCTCGTCTGGCTGGGATTCTTGCCAAGATGCACGACCAGGCGGTTTCCTGCAGCATCCCAGGTGTAGGCGCGCGGCGCGAGCAGATCCACGACCACGCGCGTTACCGGTGGATTCTGCTGAAACTGGTCGGCACGTATCGCGCTGATCTGATCGGCTTGTACGCTGATTCGTTTCTGCTGCGCGTCCAGGCGCGCGTTCGGCAAATCGATCACCAGCCGCGCAGGGTCGCTGATCGCCTGGATGGAAGGAACCAGCGGCTTCGTCGAAAGAATCTCAACTGCCGGTCCATCCTTCTCCTGCACGATCCGGAAACTCTTGATCGCCGCAATCTTACTCGGGGACACAGCGGCAGGCGTGGAGCCAGGTTTAGCCGCAGTCTTAAGCGGCGTCTGGGAAAGGAGCCACGGTGCCTCGATGACCAGCATTCCCACCGCAAGAACCACGCACAAATTTGCGCGCAAACTGCAGCGAGACCGCGGTTGCCGGAACCCAAGACTCGGCGGGAAATCTTTCACAGAAGTACTCGATTGTTACAGCAACCATACCACTCGGGGCTTCTGGAAAAAAAGCGTATGAGATAAAACATAAACAGAGATGAGACAAACCAGTGCAGGGGAGAAAGCCCGCGATGGTCCTACGAGTCGGCGAGGAAGTCGTACTCATCAATGACTGCCGCCACCGCCATCTTGCTTGCGGGACCGCCACCTTCCACCCGTACCACGCGGCCCTTGCAGCGCACACGGATGCTCTCCGTCAGCGTGATCTCGGGCGGCAGGGTCAGCGTGAAGTCGATCGCGGAGCCGGCCTGGATGGCGGAATCGACATAGAAACAGATTCCGCGCGCGCTGACGTCGCGAGTCTGCGCCGTATGCTCCTGCTCATTTTCGCCGTAACGGACGCTTACCGGCAGGCGAAGCGCGAAGCGCCGCGTGGCCCGCTTGTTATTATCCTGGTCCTGCTGCGTCTCGGCCATAGAACCGCTCCAAAAACAAGGTCATAGATTCAAAGACTTGCCGGAAATCGTTTGTAAGCATGGCAATTAGCGGCGTGCCTGTCAAGAAGTAAGGTTCCAAATTCAAGGCTTCCTCGGTTTCGGCACCCTTCGGTTCGCGCTTGGCGGGGCGGAGCCCCGTCACCACACATGGGAAACCTGGGTCCTGGAGCTACAATGAATTCGTGGTCTTCGTCCTCGATAACTACGATTCGTTCACTTACAACCTCGTCCAATACCTTGGCGAACTGGGCGCGCAGGTAGAGGTTCGCCGCAACAACGAAGTGACCGTCGGAGAGATCGAAGCCATGCACCCCGAACGTATCCTGCTTTCTCCCGGACCATGCACTCCGCAGGAAGCCGGCATCAGTATCGAACTGATCCGCCATTTCGCGGGCAAGGGCAGGGGAAACGTGCCATTACTCGGCGTGTGCCTCGGACACCAGGCGATCGGCGCGGCCTTCGGAGGCCAGGTGGTTCGCGCGAAGAACCTGATGCATGGCAAAACCAGTCAGGTTGAGCACGATGGCAAGACCATCTTTCGCGGCTTGTCCTCGCCGATGACCGCGACCCGCTACCATTCGCTGATCGTCGCCGAGAAGGATCTGCCAGACGATTTGGAGGTCAGCGCATGGACTACGGACAAAGACGGAACGCGCGTCATCATGGGCCTGCGGCATAAGAATTTCCCGGTGGAAGGCGTGCAGTTCCATCCGGAGAGCGTGCTGACGGACGAGGGGAAGAAACTGGTGGCAAATTTCCTCCGGAGTTAAGCAATTTTTTAGTTCGCAAACTCTCTCAGATGTTTGGAGAGGGTTTTTATTTGGCCGGAAAGCTGACTCGGAGACGCCGAGTTTAGGTGGTTTTTACTCCATTGTTGGATGTTTACCATATGGGTATTACACAATATATGACTTTATGTCCCCCCCCCATTTCCGCTAAACTATTCTAATTAAAGTA
>DATFVD010000619.1:0-3085 GCA_035260505.1 Terriglobales bacterium | reverse complement strand
AACGGACACGAAGGCATGTCTATGGCGATGGACGAACAAATGCAGATGGACGACACGGACCCGGCCAAGCTCCTGGCCGACAAGAAAGAAAGCGAATTCAACCACCATTTCGCCGGATTCTGCGTCATCCTCGCCGGTCTTTTCATCCTCGCCGAAGGCACGCTGCGTCAGCGTCGGCCCTTACTTCGCTTCGCATGGCCTTTTTGTTTTCTGCTCTCCGGCCTGTTTCTGCTGGTTTTCAGCGACACGGAACTCTGGCCCTTCGGACCCCAGAGTTGGTCGTACGGCCTCACCCACAATCTCGAAGATTTGCAGCACAAGACATTTGCCGTAATTCTCCTTGCTCTCGGCTTTCTTGAGCTTCAACGCGCCCGCGGCGTTCTGAAATCGGCCTGGGCTGGATGGGTGTTCCCGGTTCTCGCCTTTTGTGGTTCAGTGATGCTTCTTTTTCACGAGCATCACACCGGGATGCATGGCGCCGAGCACATGACGGTGATGGCTCGCGTCCAAACCGAACACCTCAATTTCGCTCTCGCAGGATTCGGAATCGGCGTTCTCAAGGGGTTGTCGGAGCTTCCTACTCGCTGGCAGGTAACGCTCGCGTGGCTGTGGTCGCTTCCCATGATCGCTCTCGGCGTAATGCTCATGCTCTACGTGGAGTAGCAACCGAGCGGCCTGCAAACACCGCGGACGGCAGGGCCCTTTCGGAATTGGCGCGCTTCGACGTGCCGGGAGCAGTAATTGCCCGCCGCACCGCCGCCAGCGGAGCGTCTTCCGCAAGGCGAACACTCCTTCCGTCCGGTGCGATTCCCAGCTCCTTCCACATCGAGGCCAGGTCCACCCCCACTGGCTTATCCCTCCATTTCGCGTACAAATCGCTGAGTACCGTCGTTCCCGTCGCCTTGTCCCCAACCTTCAAAGCTTGCGCAAGCTCCCAATCATGGCTGATGTCCCCTCCCGCCACCAAAATTCCCCGCAGCGCATCCTGCAGCCCCTTTGTATTGTGGGTCTGTTTGCGAATCTCCAAGTCCGCCACAAAACAGAACAGCGCGCCTCCCCAATACGTCCGCCCCCAACTGTGCGTATGGTCCAGTCCGCGATCCCCGTCCTGCGGCAACCCCTTCGGCATATCGCGCACGAGATCGGCCCACATTTGCTCGGCGCTCATTTGCGTCGCCTGGATGCGTGCGATCGGCTCCACGTAGACCGCAATGCCCTCTTCAATCCAGTGATGCTCGTCGGCCATCGACGGAAACGACAGGTGCACCATCTCATGCGTCAGCATCCAATCGTTCGCCAACTCGCTGGCTTGCGTCTGCTCGCCCACACGAATCTTGATCAACCCGCCGTCGTAACCAAACGTCTGCCCGTGCCGCACACCCGAGCCATCCACAGGAATAATTCGGATTTGAACATGCGGAACTGGATAGCGCCCGTAATAAGTCGCCACCGCTTCCGCCGCAGACTGCACCCAGTGCAGCAGCTCCGCATGCGAAACCTTCAGATTGCCCGATTCGATCGTCACATCCAACTTCGACCCGCCGATAAGAAGTGTCGAGGTCAATTCGTCTGCCCGATTATTGGTTGAAGAAGCCAACCGCAGCGGGCCACTGTCGACCCATAACCTGCCAAGGAATATTGAGAAACAGACCAAAGCCGCGACAATCGACACGCGAAGAAACATAAGCGATTGTAGACGTAGTTGCTCCCGTCAAGACATTGGAATAAAGACAAAGACGGATCCGCGACTAGTCAGTTCCTACGAGCTCGAAACGCTGCTCAATCATATTTTCGCGTTTATACCGTAGGCCGCAGCTCCTTCACTACCATCGGTGCGAAAACGCGCTTAAGCAGCGTGTCCAGGCTGATCTTTCCCGGACCGAAAATCAAAATAATAAGGGACGCAATCAGGAAAGTGTAAGGCGCCGCCGCATAGAACTTGTCAGGGTCAGAGAAAATGGAATGCAGCGCCTCGCGGTCGGCCGTCACGTAGGCCATGATCATGTTGACCGTAAGCGCCAAGGCGGTTAGCCGGGACAATAGCCCGATGGCCAGGAAGATGCCGCCAAAGAACTCCAAACACGATATAAATAGCGCCATTGTCCCGGGCATTGGCAAGTTCAAACTTGTGAAAAACTCCGTTACCTTGTCGAGGTGATGCAGCTTACCCCAGCCGCTTTGAACCAGTTGCCAGCCCCAATACAGCCGGACCGCGAGCAGAAACGGCGATTGCCAGAAATCGACCGCCTTAAAAAATCGCTCGTACAAGCGTTGCAGCGTGAAGAATAGCGTTTTCATGGCAGCGCAGATTCACACCTTCCCAGGTTTCACTTTATGGAGTGCGGCGGTCTAGTTTGCCCAGAGCCTCGAAGGCCGCCGCTTTTAAGGCCTCAATCTTTACTACGAGTGTTCCTGCCCAGCGGATGGCCTACCGAGCCGGCGCACAAAACCATCCCAGCGCTGCCCAATTCTGAAACCACTGCTGCACCAACCCAGCGCGTTCCTCCCCGGGAACCCGGCTCCTGCGAAACGCCGCCTCGATGGCCTTGCCAAGCGCCTTTCCGTCCCGCAGCGCCCTCAGAATGGCGAACTCCTCCCGCTCGATACGCCGGAAGTACACCGAATCATCGACACGATGCACCGCAAGAAAAATTTCCGCCGGCTTCAGCTTGGCCACCGCCTGCACGCGTTTGCGTTTATGCCGCTCCTGAAACGCATTGCTCGCAAAATCCGTATCCTCGTCTTCCTTCCGCACTTCCAGCAGCAAATCGTCGGCGGGATATTTCAAATCCAGCAGCCGCACATACGGCTGCAATTTCAGTTTCAGCTTGGCCCCTGCGTCCGCTCCAAGATCCTCCGGCCGCAGCGCCAGCTCCGCCTTCCCATCAAACGCCTCTATGTCCGCCCACTCCAACCGAACAATATCCACAGCCAGCGCCTGCTTCGCTCCCGCCCATTTCGGATTCTTCCACAGCCACGACTCCAGCCGCGCACCAAGGTTCCGCAGCGTAAACGATCGCGACGGGCAATCCACCAGGTACGCCTTGCTCATCGCTTCAAATCGCCGGTCGCCCAACACCGCGCG
>DATFVD010000618.1:0-7944 GCA_035260505.1 Terriglobales bacterium | reverse complement strand
ACCGGGCAGTTTCTTTGTCACCTTGGTGCGTGATGCCACGGCGGCAACCAGCCAGGAAGAGCGACGCACGCAGCGCGAGCGCCCTCGCCAGGGCCTGTGGCGTCGCGTCAGGCTACGGCCAGCGCTTTCCCGAGGGTCATGATAGCGGACGGCCTCGCAAACGCGCTCATATTCGATTTTAGAGCATTCCAGTTAGCGGAACCGCGTTCGAATAGATGAAAAGGTGGAAAGTAAGTAGATCTCATCGGATGGCGTAACCGCCATCGACGAAAAGCGTGGTACCCTGACAAAATCGGAAGCTTGGGAAGCCAAATAAATGGTGGTTCCCGCTAATTCGTCGGGACTACCCCAGCGAGCGGCCGCTGTGCCAACTCGATCGCCATCGATATGGCAGGGGCGAACAACACGACTTCTGTTAGGTTAACGCCCTAAAGAAAGTCACTTCGACTTCACTGTCGAGGCCGGCATTCGGAATCCAACTTGCGCATGCTATTTCAAGAATATGGTCTCCGTGTCCGCCTCCTCCCGTCGAAAGATGCAAAGGGCGGATTCTGAATGCCTTCATCCCGTTGATTTCGCATTCCTCAAAAAGGAGATCTTGCTCAGGCTCATCTATGTCCGCACCTAATATTCTGAACTTCTCTTTTATCTCGATCTTTCGGTCGATTTTGACATTCAACGTACCAGGTTGGAGTTCTTCTCCAGCCGCCTCTGTGAAGACATGACGGTACGTGGTCATGCGCTGGCCGAAGTGTCCCGCTCCTTTAACGACGTGACCCTTCACTGAGCGCATAGGTTCTCCAGTGCGGCCGCGAAAGGGGGGAATTGACCACTATCATCGGTATACGGTGCGGTCAACATACATGAGATGCGTCTTCGTCTTGGTGGGGCGCGTCGGCCGGCGCCATCGGCGAATCTGCGCGGGCGTGACCGCCACACGCTCGAAGATGATGTTGGCGGATGGCGCCAGATCGTTGAGCGTCTCCTCGATCTTCTCGGCCGCGTTCACGCCCGAAGGATCGAAATCGCCAAAGTGGTAGACGTAACAGGGGCGATCCTCGTCCTCCATCGTCTCCGCCGCCGAATGCAGGAACGAGAGCGAAGCGTAGCCGCGCGACACCATCAGGGCACGTCGTATTCGTCGGTGACGTCGACCACGACGCCCGCGAGCGCGTCCTTCTCCTGCCAGACCTCGACATAGGCGTCGGTCTCGGTCCACAGCGCCTTGCGATAGAATCTGGCAGTGTGCTCGATCGCCTCGTCGGCGCCGTCGAAGGTCGTCGGCTTGCGCATCCAACGGGTGTTGTCAGCGAGCCTTGCGTAGGGCACCTCACCGTCGCGTCGCATGTCGGCGAGCAAGGTCTGCACCTTCGCGTAGCCGGTCTCGGTCTTCTCGATGACGCCGCGCACGGTCGCCTGATAGAAAACCTGCCTCACCGTCATTGGATATTGCTCGGCGACGATGGCGTAGAGCGCAGCCCGGCGCTCGACCATTTCAGAGGATGCTTGAACGTCGCTACCCAAGCGAATTTTCGAAGCCCGAAGTTCAACTCAACGTTGGAATTCAGAATAACGTGAACGGAAACGATAAGAAAAACTTTGAGATCGTGGTGGTCGAGGACTCAGAGTTTATGGGGTTACGGCGAGCGCGGAAGCCGGACCGCCAGCTAGTTTCTGCCTTTTCCAATTGCCCAGATCGTCCACAGACCCAAGCACTTACCGACGGCAAACGGCGGAAGGTCGCTATACACAACCGCGCGAGAAGCTCATCGAGCGAATTGCGAAAAGTTGTCGAGAAAGGCGAGACCTCGAAAGGGACCTTGTGCGACGGTTCAAAGTTTCGTAGTCCTTGGCTGAATATGAAAGCGGACCGCCCATGGATGTAACTCCGAATCCTCGAATCATTGAAATCGCTGGACGAAGGTTTGTAGTAGCCGGCGACGACGACTATGCGCGAAACCTACCGGATCGGTTTGAGACCGATCTAGTCTCGTTGATGGCGCTTCTTTGCGAGCCGGATTTCCGGGCGATCGACATCGGCGCAAATATTGGCCTGACGGCGCTTGCCTTGTCGGAGATTTGCCGTCACGGAAAAGTAACGGCAATTGAGCCTTTACCGCGAACGTTTGACTTTCTTCAAACGAATATCGCTGCCTGCAAGAATATCACCGCTTTCAATTTCGCGTTGGGCAGCAAGGCGGGCAGCGTCACAATGCAAGGTGCATCGAGTAATTTGTCGGGTAGCTTCGTCGCAGATCAATACCAGATTGAACAAGGCCTTTTTTCGACTTCAGTTGAAGTCAAAACGCTTGATGAAAGTTTTGAGCAACTCTCGCTTGATCGATTGGATTTCATAAAGCTAGATGTTGAAGGTTTTGAACTCGAGGTCTTAGAGGGCGCGCGAAAAGTACTTGAGAAACAGCGTCCGACTGTGCTGCTCGAGATGAATCATTGGTGCTTAAACGTCTTCCGACACGTTACGATTCGCGAATTTCGTGATCGCCTCCTGAAAATCTTTCCCTGTTTATATGCGATCGATGGTACCGAATATTTGGATTTTTCCGATTCGTTAAACGCTCATTACATTTTTCACGAGCATTTGATAAAATCGAAATTCTTCAATCTCGTCGGTGGCTTTGATTCGAGTAGAATCTTATCACGACTCACTTTCCTGGATCGTTGGCGGCCCTTTTATTTAGAAACAAATGAAGGAAAGGTCTGCGCACAAAAATTGCGCGAAGAGTTTCAAAGCCAGCTCGCTACGCTACGCGATGAATCGGCTAAGAAAGAAGCGCAATGGCAGAGGCTATCTGAAAAGGAGCAAGCGCTGAGCTCAGAGATGAATCGCCTGTTCGAAGAGCGCCGGAACTTGACATTGACAGTTGAGCAAATGAAAAGCTCGCAAAGCTGGAGATTAACTGCACCGTTCCGCGCCTTGAATGACGCTCTATTCTTGCGTCGCCGTAGTCATCGTTTAGATCGTTAACCACAAGTTTTGGTGGACCGGTACATCACTCTACAAAAGGCAACACCATTCTTCAATGGTGCGGCATCGACAATCGGATCATTAGATTTCGCGGCCGAGCGTAACCCGGACAAATTTGGCGCTCAAACACTCAACAGCGAAATTCCGATTATTAGCGAAAAGGAGTCTCGTGCGCTGAAGCCGGATTATTATCTCGTGCTGCCGTGGCACTTTGCCGATGAATTTCTGGAACGGGAACGAGAGACCATTCTCAATGGTACTGCTATGATCTTTCCGCTGCCGCAGATTAAGATAATCGATAAGGCGTCGCTCAGTAAGAGCGTTTGACAGCAGGTCTGGCTGGAATCTCATGACAAAGGCCATCATATTTGGAGCGAGCGGCCAGACGGGGACTTACTTGGGGGAGGCGCTGGGCCGACGAGGCTATGATGTAATCAAAAGCTCGCGCACGAGTTCTTCCTGCCCGGTTGATATTGCTGATTTCGTTGGGGTGGAGAGCCTGATTGCAACGCAACGACCGGATCTCATATTTCATATGGCTGCTCGTTCTACGACCCGCCACGAAGCCCTTTTTGACAACCATAGCGCTATCTCGACAGGTACTCTTAACGTTTTGGAGGCGGCAAAACGTCATGTTCCGGGCGCACGAGTCTTCATTACTGGCAGTGGAGTCCAATTCGTTAATGTGGACAAACCGATCAGTGAGGAGACGCTCTTTGATGCTTCCAGTCCATATGCCGTGGCTCGAATCCATTCGGTCTATGCGGCGCGCTACTATCGGCGACTCGGGCTAGCTACCTACGTGGGTTATCTTTTTCATCACGAGAGTCCGCTGCGCCCTCCCGGGCACGTTAGCCAAAAAGTCGCACGCACAGCGTGCGCTATCGCCTCCGGCGCAGAAACAAAATTGGAGTTGGGAGATTTGACGGTGGTCAAGGAATGGACCTTTGCCGGCGACGTTGCTGAAGGTATCGTTGCGTTGCTGCAACAGGACAGAGTTTTCGAGGCGGTGATAGGGTCCGGGGAAGGCTATACGATTGAGCAATGGGTGGAGACCTGTTTCTCGACGGTTGGCCTGAACTGGCGCCGCCACGTGACCGTCATTCCGGGTTTCGTGCCGGAATACAAGTTTCTCGTTTCAGATCCGCGGAGGATACTCAGTTTGGGATGGAAGCCTAAGACCAGTTTTTCCGAATTAGCTCAATTAATGACGAAAAACGGTCTCACTAGGCCCACATGAACTTTGCTGCGATACTTCAATGGTTTTTGGCGCTGGCCGCATGCGGCGAGGAAACATGCTTCACTTGACATACCAAACGCATTCTCTAGAAGTGCCCCTTTCTATTTGAGCGAAAACGAGCTGATCAGCGTTCGCGAAGGGCTACGTAACCCAAGAGGCTTTGTCGCCATTAAGGATGGCGCTTAGGTCATCGGGGTTGATTGCTCCAGCAGTCTTAAAGTAGCAGATTGATTCTGCTACGCCGGCTGGGTTGAACCACTGAGCGACAAGGAACTTCTGTGTCTTATAGAAGACGAGATTACCTATGCACTGGACTGGCCAGCCGTAGCGTTCGGCGGACTGGTCACGGTTTTACCCCATGGTGGCACAGGCCATGGTGGGAATGAGCATTAATGGCAGTAGCTTGTGTATCCTGTGTATCATACAGGGATTATCGTTGAGGAAGATCATTTGGATTTCGCCGTACGGAGCTGGGCGCGGTTGAACGGCGGTCAATATTTGCGACTCACTCGATGACAGCACGTTCGGTTCGAAGTCCGCCTAATAAAACTTAACAAATAGATTCGACGATGCCTTCGCGTAGCGGAATCCCGGTTCCTGATGAGCGTCAGATGCCTCTGCCGCTCGATTAACGTGCGCGTGGAGACCGTAGACAGCGCGCCGAGCCACCGGCAGGCGTTCAAGGTGTCTAATTCCTGCGGACGGATTCTATGAGTGGAAGAAGGTACTTGGAGGGAAGATTCCGTACTCAATCAGGTTTGGAGAAATACACATTCCTAACTAATCTGACGGAAGTTCTTCCCTCACCTTTCCTGGTCTGACCCGGCCTTTGGTTGTAGACTGATTCTAACTGAGAGAGCGCGGTCGTCACCATTGTGAACTATCTGCTCAGGCACGAAGATTGCGCCTGCCGTCAGGATCATCGAGGTATCCGCTGGCACGCTCACAACCTGCGCGTCCTGCTGACCGATGTGGTAGCGCGAAATGTCTGACCCGTGGACCACACTGATATCTACCGGGCCGAGTCCACCGGTGATGCGCAGCTGCACGGGCCGGCCCTGTGTGACGATCTTAATTTGGCGCCCCATCCAGCTCTCAAGACCCTCCTCCGGCCAGTAATCTCCCAGCACGTAGTAGAAACGTAGGCTCCGCGGATCTGGAACCTGCACGACCCGCACTCCGTGATTCGTCGTCTCCCGCCAATGCAGCGCGTCCACTGCTGCGGCCAAGGGGGCAGGCGTGCCGGGCCCGACCAGAATGGCGGATACATGGTGGGTTATGCAAAAGGCGGAGACGTCATTCTCGAAGCAGGGCCCGGCAACGCCCACAGAGAAGCTGTGAAGCGCCGGCCACACTTGTTCCGACGGTGGAATGAAGCTGAGATATCCGCCAGACTGAGTGTAGCCCATGCCAGACTGCCACTGCCAGATCATACTTGGACCGGTATTGCCGTATGGAAGCACGATCACGTTTGCGTTGCGTCCTAGTGAAGCGACGACGTTATCAGCCTGGAAGAACGGCTGTTCGGGCAGTGGAGTCCAACGGACCATTGCCGGGTTAGGCACGAGGCAGAGGCAAGCGAGTGCTGCCAATGCGAAGCGCTTGGCCCGATCCCAGCCGGGGTTGGCCACAGAGAGCCACAGCGCAACTGCCAGCGCACTAGTAAGTGCGACGTACATGGAGAACCGGGTCGGCAGCGCGGCCCGAATTAGCGGAAGGTGGAGCGCCAGATGCCAGGGAAGCCAGAGATTCGTGGTCACGCCAGTGACATGCAGGCTCGGCCCAAGGCTTAAGACCAGTATCGCGAGCAAGGTAACCAGAAGCGGTTTCAGATAAGGACGCGCCTGGATATCGCGAAACTGGAGGATCAAGATCATGATTAGCGGTAGGCCCAAATACGCCCCTTGCTCGGAAGGATTGCCCGTAAATCGCAGCGAGAAGTCCCCGAAAAAGCTGCTGCCAAGGCGTGTCACCTTGGTCGGGATGAGGTAGTTCAGCAGGTCAGCTGAGTAAACTTCTGGGGAGTTGATTCCAGCCGGTACCTTTGCCAAATCCTTCAAGACGAAGAACAGGAACGGCGAGGCGAGGACGGCCATGATCGCCCCTGCCAGGATGATCTCCGTCGCAACCGCCCACAACCGCCAGCGTTCGTCCGGTGCGGCGAAGGCGAGGAAAATCACCCAGGTGATAGCGCCGAAGACGCAGGCTGTCGCGAGGATCTCGGTCGATAATCCAAGCTGAACGAGCAGCGCGACCGCTAGAGCGGCGACAAAGCGATGCCGTGAAAGATCGTCCCTGATCCGCTTGACGACGAGCAACACCAGCAGTGGCACGACGAATATCACGTCGAGATTGAGGTGCCCCATCATTTGCCAGAGTTCATAGGATGAGAAACCGAAGAGGTAGCCGCCGATGAGCGACGCCCGCGTGTCTCGAGTTAGGGATCGGGCGAGAAGAAATGCTGTCCAAGCGGACAGTGCAGGCGCGAGCAGCGACAGGGCATTGTAAGTTACGACGCCGTTGGCCAGCCACGTCACTGGCACCATCAGCAGCGCGGCGGTAGGGATGGAGTTGGCCCAAGTCATGTTGAACCCGTCCGGATACCAGATGTAATGAGTGACGAACGGATTGAGCCCGTGCGCGATCGCCCAGGGCCACCAGTTAAGGCACCAGATATAGACTAGAGGGTCGCCTCCATTGCCGAGATACATACGACCATAATCTCCTGTTGTTCCAAAATAGATCAGAGACAAGATCAGGTACAAGATCAGGGCGAGCCCGGCGAACCACAGGCGCTTTTTGGTTTTATCCGTTCTCATTGAACGAATGCTATCATGGTGGCACGCGTCACAGAAAGAGTGAAGAGGATCATTGGAATGGTGCCGGCCATCTTCTGGGCTGCTTTGACGACGAGCCTACTTGAGATGACTTTCCGATTCAACTTCGTATCGGGCTCCGTCGCCCCCAGAAGAAGATTGACCATCAGCCGGATCACTTCACGCGGAGTAAAATGCTCTCCCGCTTCCTTCATTCGATTGCTCAGCTCCGATACGGATGAGTTCTTCAAAGACATAACCCATTGGATGGTGATCGACCCGCTCCAGCGATAGATCGATCTTTGCGAACGCCTTAATCACCTCGTACAGGAGATTTCTCTCTGCCATCCGGGAAGCTTTGCTATGCGGCGCGGACGCTCACACGCACGCGCACGAGGCGGAACTGTCGCATGAAGCTTCCCAGCCACAGGTTATCGAGGCTCGGAAGGAAGCAGAGCGCAGCGAGATTGCGCAGCGCGACGGACCGAACGGCAACTCGGCTAAACGGAATGAACGAGCCAACGGCCGGAGCCGACCAACCAAACGAACACCGGCAAGCCGAAGAGGCGATTCTGGCCGCGATTCGAGAAAGGGGTGCCTCTCTCATTGGCATGTTGCCGCGCTGGTGTTTCCTACGAGTTTTTCCATCAATGGCGTAAAGAAAATCCCGAATTCGAGAGCGCGCTCGCTCGAGCCTGTCGACGCAGGGTGTTCCAATCGGTAAAATCGCTTAGGCACTCCCGGCTTTGATCGCATCATCATAGTTTTGGAGTTTTGCGAGTCCGCGCGCGATGCTGCGCGCATCCGGGAGACGAGGACTACTGGTGACGTTGAGTGTTCCGAGCTTCCCGCCAGGACGTTCGGAAATTCCAGGCGGCTGGCTAATTATCTAGAGATCGCCC
>DATFVD010000617.1:0-3111 GCA_035260505.1 Terriglobales bacterium | reverse complement strand
ACAGGAACGAATCCCGCATTTAACCGGTAGGCGAGCGCTGGTCCAAAGATAAATCCCCGAGCCTCCATGCCCAGCACGAGGTCAATCTCTTTGCCGATATAGTGTTCCGAGAGCGCGTCAATCAGCCGGGCGAAGCCGAGCTTGTCCTTGAGCAGCGTGGTGATGTCATAAAACAGGATGCCCTTTTTCGGGAAGTCGGGCACCTCCCGGATCAGCTTCTTCAACCCGTCGCAATCCATTGGTTCGGTCGGCATCTGGGTCGACATCTTGGTATGCATTTTGAAGTTAAGCTCCTCGGACTTGAAATGAATTGAGTCCCGCGACCGGCTCGGCCTCGGATTCTTCTACGTCATCCACCCGCGCCGCGCGGGGCCCTTCCTGCAAGCGCGACCGCAATCCGGCCAACTGCTCGGGTGTTCCGATTGCCAGCACTTCGACGCTGCCATCCGAATCGTTGCGCACCCACCCGGCAATCTGCAGGATCTGAGCTTCGCGTTCCACAAACCAGCGGAATCCGACGCCCTGGACGCGTCCGCGCACCAGAAAGCGACGAGCTTGAGCGGAAGTTCGTTCAGTGGGTGGAGGCATTTGTAATTTGTAATTTGTAATTGGAAAACCCGGACCGGACGCAGACGGATTCAATTACAAATTACCAATCACAAATTACAAATTTCTACGCTCTCGACAGATACGTGCCCTCGGCCGTGTCGACTTTGATTTTCTCGCCTTCATTGATAAATGGCGGCACCTGCACCACCAGGCCGGTCTCGGTCTTCGCCGGCTTGGTCACGCTCGATGCTGTGGCGCTCTTCAGGCCGGGCTCGACTTCAATCACGGTCAACACCACGGTCTGCGGCAACTCGATACCGACGGCCTTGCCATCAAAAAATTCCACCTTAATCTGGAGGTTCGACGTCAGATAATCCACCGCGTCGCCGAGCGTGTCGCGGGTCAGGTGGGTCTGTTCGTAGTTTTCGGTGTCCATGAAGTAGTAGCTGTCGCCATCGGCGTACAGGAATTCCATGTTGACCTCATCCACGTTCACCTTCTCAATCGGGTCGGGAGAGCGGAACCGGTGCTCGAACATCGCGCCGGTGCGGAGGTTCCGCAGCTTCGCCTGGATGAAAGCGCGCAGGTTGCCCGGGGTACGGTGCTCGACGCTGAATACGGAGTGCAAGTCATTGTTGTGCTTGATGATCATGCCGGGACGGAGCTGGGTCGCTGGAATCGACATTGCTGGTTTACATCTCCTTACGCTCTGCTAGGAATTCTAGGCAGCGGGGCAGGTCCGGGGTCCCCGGCCGGCTCGCTTTTTGCCTGCTGGGGTGGAGGTCGCCGGGGCTTCCGCGCCACGCTTGGGATTAACAGTTTCATTTTACACAGACGGAGAGATTGTGGGAACTTGGCCGTTACTCTGGATTCCCGCATCTACTGCAGCGGAGAATCCGCTGGCGGTTGTCGGCGTGGAATTTGTGGGTCTAAAATAGAACTTGAATAAAGACGATCAGGAGGTTCATATGCGCAGTGGAAAATACGAGAGCTCGGAGGGCAAAGCGGGCACAGCAGTCACTTTTTTGATGATTGGGCTGGGCATCGGCGCCGCCCTCGGTCTGTTACTCGCTCCGAAGCCTGGACGACAGCTGCGGAAAGACCTGCGGCGCTCCTACGACGACGCCCTGGAAACCGCCTCGGACTGGACCGATGAAGCGAAAGACCGCTTCGAGGAAGTTGTTGAAAAGGGCAGCGATCTAGCCGGCGAACTGCGGTCCAAAGCCAAGCCGATTAGCGATTTGTTGCGGCGCTCGTAAATCGGGTCGATAGTCCTTAGTCGATGGTCTTTGGCAAATCCGGCCTATGGCGCGGGTTGAGTTTCGTCCTCGAGCGTGCGCTTCTTCTTGTGCACACTGCGGATGACAATGCCCACCGAGACCCGGAAGTTGTCCTGCTTCTTCTTGCCGAGAAGGGGGAACCCGGTGCCGGTCTGCAGGTAGTCGGCCTTGAACCGCAATGCGAAACGCGGACTGATTTTGTAGTCGAGGCCGCCACCAGCCACCAGCGCCCGGCCGGTACCGATTTCCGTTTCAGTAACGCCTTTAGCGGTAGCTTTGCCGCGGACACCCTGATGTCCGAACATAAGCTCGCCAAACGGAGTCCAGCGTTCATACTTGCGGCGGGAAAATTGCGCGCCGAAAAGAATGTTGTACTCCCGCGTCGTCGCATTGAATGTGGCTCCCGAAGGACAAAACTCACCGCAAGTCGGAAATGGCGCCGGCACAGCGGTCGGGATCTTGGAGGTTCCGAAGTATTGGCCGCCTTCCACCACAAACCCCAGCCAACTGGTCGCGTTCAGGCCCAAAGAAGCATCCCAACCAGGCAGGCCCGCCCAGTGTCCGGCGTTAAAAAGACCGGCTTCGGCGTACGAACCACCGGCAAACAATTCGAAACGCGGATACTGGACCGGAGGCGCGGGAACGGCGGTTCGAGTTGGAGTTGGAATCGGAACGGTCTCGGGGGCGGGCGCTGGGGCCGGGACTTGATCCGTGGTGGGAGCTGGAGTTGGGGCCTGCGTTGGAGCCTGTGCCCACGAAATCGCACACAGCGTAGCTACGCCCACCAAAACTCCCAGGTATTTCCTCACGATTCCTCCTTGAAACTAATTTCGATGCCCAGCCCTTAAAGGGCTTCTGATTTACGGCGCGCTTGCGGCATCGCTAAAGCGATGTCCGGAAGGCTGGGTACTGGTTACTGAGTACGGGGTACTGGTTTTCCGAAAACTGTATTGTAGTGAAGCCGGATATCTCCGCACGTTCCCTGCTCGGGCGAATACACCACGCAGGTGTCAAAGGGCCGCGAATAGACGTGCAGTGTCACCGCCCGCTGGTTCGCTTCCCGCGGATTCAAAACCCTGTGCACCGGCTCCCGCGGATCGACCGCGCATGGATTAGCCGCCGTCAACTCCACCGTGTTAGATGCCATCAACTGGCACTTGCCCGCCTCGATATCTTCAAATCCGACGTGAAAATTCTCCACCAGCAGCTGACCCACCGGCGCCGCCATCCAGCAATTCTGCCCGCGATGATTGTGCACCGAACTGCCTTGCCCAACCTCCCA
>DATFVD010000616.1:0-6148 GCA_035260505.1 Terriglobales bacterium | reverse complement strand
TTCATATTGGTATTATAATATGGGTCGACCCGTTATTAAATGCCATTTCTCGATGGCGCCTCGGTCTCGCGGCGGCTGATTATTTGCCGTCGCAGGCAGCGGGCGGGGCGCCCCGCTCCACACATTCACGAGTTTGGGAGGATTTCTTTTGAGAGTGCTGATTAGCGGGGCTTCGGGGCCGATTGGAACCGCGCTTCTGTCCTCTCTAGAAGAACCCGCGCTTGAGCCTCGTGGAATGCAGATTGTTCGGTTGGTGCGGGGACGCGCTGAGAGTGGGGCACAGGTTTCGTGGAATCCTCTCGTTCCGCTGCCTCCGGTGAAGGTGTCGGGGTTCGGTGCGGTAGTCCACTTGGCCGGGGAAAGCATTGTGGGACGCTGGACCGCGGAAAAGAAAAACGCGATCCGCGAGAGTCGCGTAGACGGAACACGGAACCTGGCGGCGGCATTGGCGCAGAGCGAGGCCAAGCCGGCCGTGTTCGTGTGCGCCTCCGCAGTCGGGTTCTACGGGAATAGGGGTGATGAACTTCTAAACGAAGAAAGTCCCAGTGGGCAGGGATTTCTGCCCGAGGTTTGCCGCGAGTGGGAGGCCTCCAGCCGGATTGCAGCCAATGCAGGTATCCGCACGGTGAACATCCGGCTCGGGCTGGTATTGAGCTCGAAAGGAGGAGCGCTCAGGAGTATGCTGACGCCGTTCAAACTAGGACTGGGCGGCCGCATGGGATCGGGTCAGCAGTGGTGGAGTTGGATTCATGTGGACGATGTCGTGCGAGGAATTCATCATGCGATCCGCACCCATTCGCTCTCCGGGCCAGTGAATTTCGTGGCGCCGGCTCCGCTTCGAAACGTGGAGTTTACAAAAGTGTTGGCGTCGGTCTTGGGACGCTCCGCGTTTTTTGCGGTGCCGGAATTTGCGCTGCGATTGGCTTTCGGCGAGATGGCCGCAGCGGAATTGTTGCTCGCCAGCCAGCGGGTTGAGCCTGGAAAACTCACGGCCAGCGGATATACGTTCCGTTTTCGCGAGTTGAGGGCGGCGCTGGAGAATCTGATCTGAACATCTCACCGCTTAGGGGGCAAGACCGTCTCTACCCTGTCTCTACCTCGACTTTACAACGATTTGGACGTGCGTCCGCGTAATGCGGTCGTGCCAGCACAATCCGTCCTGATCGAGAACGCACCATAGATATCCCAGTCCGGCAGAAAACGCGGAGAGAAACGACGCCAGCGCGCGCCAGCGTCGCGAGCGACGATTGAGTGGAGAGCCGTCAAATCCGGCCAGCCGCAGCCGGGCGGCGCGCAGTCCGGGGGTCGAGCCGGTGTACACCACAAACAGGAATTCGTAAGCCGCCCAGAGCAGAACTGTAACCAATCCGAGCGCAACGGCGAGCATCGGCAGCGGTCCGCGAACCGGGTTCAGGCGTAGAAAAATTGCGCCAAAGGCCGCCAGGGCCGTTGCCAGAACAATGCCATCCACGAACGCGGCCAGCCCACGCCGGGCAATCGATGCCGGCGGAGATGCGGACGGCTGGGGAAAGTCCTCGCCAGCTCGCCTCTCGGCGGGTTCCTGGTGGGCGGGTTCCATCAGCATTCCACCTAATGCGGGAGGAGGCGGCAGAATCTCCGGGACTTCCACTATGCGCGGCCGGTCACGGTCGAAGACGGGATCGGCCAGGTCGCTCGGGTGAAAAACCGGCATTGCGGCACTACGTGGGAACTCGATTACATTGGCGGATTGCTCCGCGACTTGTTCTGCGGATTGCAACAACGCCTGGCGAGGTTCAGCGATGGCTAGGGCCCCGGCTGCCGTCGATCCAGTCGGCGCGGGACGGGACCAGCTTTCGGGCGTGTCAAAAGGCAGGAGCAGTGATGGATAGCGCGGAGTCCGGGGTTTACGCCGCATGCGGTAGCGTTCGAGGCGAGTGGCAACCTCGACACGCCAGGAATCAGAATTCGGATCGGTGTTCGGATCCGAATTCGGAGCGAAGTTCGGAGCGAAGTTCGCATTCAAGGCCGCAGTTTCAGCGACCGTGGCGTCAAGCGCCGGCTCGATGTCGGCGGGGGCGCAGAGCTGGTTTAGGACGGCAGGATCGTCGCCGGTCGGGCAGTTCGTCAATCCAGTCATCATCAGTCCGGCCTTTATCAATGCGGTAGTCGTAAATCGGGTCGAGTAAGTTAGTCGCGAAGAACGCCAGCAGCCCGAGCCAGGCTTAAGCACTAATGACGGAGACCATGAGCCGGAGACCACAACAACGCGCAGCTTTGCTTCGCCTGCCGCTCGCATGCTAAGGTCAGTTCGTCCCCCGTTAGCAGACCGGCTGGCGGAGCGCATACGCGCGGTGCAGATCGCCCGCTAATGGTCATCCATTAATGATCATCCGCTCTCGAATCTTTATCACGGCCGCATGGGTCTGTCATCTGCTTCTCGCTCCCGGGATAGTAACCAGCCAGACGCTGCCCCCTGACGCTCCGACGGTCTCTGCTCCCGAAACCTTCTCTGCTACGGCACCGGCTCGACCGGCGGCGCCCGCCGGCCAGACGGAAGAAGAGGTTACGATCCAGGCGGTGCAACAGGAGAAGGATGGGTCCATCTACCACCTTCGGGGCAAAGTAGAAATTCACTATCGAACTTACATCCTGTACGCGGATCAAGTCACCTACGACGCGGACACGGGAGCCAGCGAACTGGAGGGCCACGTCGTCCTGGACGGCGGCCCTTACGACGAACACGTCGAAGCCAGTCACGGCACTTACAACATCCGCACGGCCACCGGAACCTTTTATAGCGTGGTTGGAACGGTGGGATTCCGGCTGCGGAAGTCTCGTTACGTGCTGACCACGTCCAATCCATTTGCCTTTACCGGAAAAATTGTCGAGAAACAGGGGCCCGACCACTATCTGGTGCGGCAGGGCTCAGTCACCACGTGCGAACTGCCGCATCCAAAGTGGCAATTCGACGCGAGGCGCATTTCGGTAGACGTGGATGGCAGCGCAAAAATCTACAATAGCGACTTCCGGCTGATGGGCATGCCGGTATTCTATTTTCCCTTTGTGACGCACCCGGTTCAGAAACAACAGCGCCAGAGCGGTCTGCTGATTCCGAGTTTTGGCAACTCATCGACCAAAGGAAAGATTGCCGGCGAATCCGTGTACTGGGTTTTCAATCGCAGCATGGACGCCGCCGTGGGCGCCGAGTACTATTCGAAACGCGGTTGGTCGCAACGGGCGGAATTCCGCGCTCGCCCGAGCGACAGCTCCTACGTGTTCTTCAACTATGTGGGAGTTTTGGATCGGGGCATTGGCACTTCCCCGAACCGGCAGGATCAAGGCGGCGAGGATGCACATTTCCTTGCCGAGCGCAGGTTCGGCACTTTCCGCGGTATCGCGAATGTCGATTATTTGAGTTCGTTCGTTTTTCGCATCGCCTTCACCGATGTCTACACCCAGGCAATCGACTCGGAAGTGCGGTCGCAGATTTTTCTCTCCAATACGACCAGGGGATTTCATTTCAATGCCCTGGCGGAGCGCTACCAGAACTTCGAAATCTGTAATCCGAGCACCGAATTAAACGCGGGCTGCACTACGCTAACGCAGACGGAGTTGGTCCGGATTCTGCATACGCCGAGTTTCTTCATCTCTGGCGAGGAGCGGCAGTTGGGGAATACGCCGCTGTACTGGTCGTTCGAGAGCGCCGCCGAGGGCTTGCAGCGCCGGCAAATTTGTACCACACAACCCTGCGATCCAGGAATTGGATTCCGGACCGCTCCCGTGGTGGGCAGGTTCGATCTGGCGCCATCGCTCTCGATGCCCCTACAATGGCGGGGATGGTCGTTGCGCCCCCAGCTTACACTGCGGGATACGTTCTACACGGAGCAGGGCAATCCGACAGTGCAAGCCAGCCCCGTAGACAACGTTCTTAATCGCAAATCCCTGGAAACCTCGGTCGATATCCGTCCGCCGGTGTTGTCGCGAGTCTTCGAGCGTCCCTTGCTCGGACGCAAGTGGAAGCACGTAATTGAGCCGCGCATGCGGTACGACTACGTGACCGGCGTAAATAATTTCGCCGATATTCTGCGTTTCGATGCCACCGATGTGCTGACCAATACCAATGAAGTTGAGTACGCGGTGGTGAACCGTCTATACGCCAGGCGCATGGATCCGGACGCCAAGGATTGCGACCTGTCAGGCATGAGCACGCTCACCATCGGGGGCGCCGCGCAAGTTGGCGCGGTTCCGTGGGAACGGCCGCAGGGCCCGGACGCTCAACCCTGCGCCTCGGGGCCGAGGGAAATTGTGAGTTGGGAAATCGGACAGAAGTATTTTTTCGATCCGACGTTTGGGGATGCGCTGAATCCGCTGCTGGCGAAGCAACGGTACGTATTTACGACGACTGCGGATTTCACCGGCACCGCGTTCCTCGACTCACAGCGCCGCTTCGCCCCCATCATTTCCCGCTTGCGCATGGAAACCGGACCGCGTACCAACACCGAGTGGGATCTGGATTATGACCTCAAGGCCGGCCGCATCAACAACAGCATGGCGTTGGTGAACTACCATACCGGTGCTTTCACAATCGGTGGAGGCGATGCTTTCCTGCGCGTGCTCGATAATTCACTGGGAACGAAGGCGACGTTGCGCGATTTCCACCAGCTTCGTGTGTTGCTTGGCTATGGCCAACTCAACAAGCGCGGATTCAGTGCCGCCAGCAGCTTCGGTTTTGACGCGAACCATGGATCACTGCAGTACGCAACGGCGCAGACGAGTTATAACTGGGACTGTTGCGGCCTGAGCCTGGAATACCGGCGTTTTGCCTTGGGATCGGTGCGAAACGAGAATCAATATCGTTTCTCGTTTACGCTGGCAAATGTCGGAGCCTTCGGCAATCTCAGGCGGCAGGAGCGTCTCTACTAGCCCCAAATCACGTAGGGACAGCACCAGGCTGTCCAAGCGAGCGCAGCTCGCCGCCCACTGAGAACCGGGAACTGAGAACTTTTTTCGTAGATAATGGAGATCCGTGAACACTGCCCCCACACTCGATCAGAAAGCTGAGCGCCTGCGCCAGACCCTCGCTGGCCGCGCTCGTTTGATCGTCGCCTTCTCCGGTGGCGTGGACTCCGCTTTTCTTGCCTGGACGGCGCATCAAGTGCTCGGCGGCCAAATGCTCGCCGTGATTGCCGACTCCGCCAGCCTGGCGCGCACCCATCTCCAAGACGCCCTCGCCTTTGCGCGCGAGCGCGAAATTCCAGTCGACGTTGTGGAAACGCAGGAACTGGAAAATCCCGCCTACGTCCGCAATGATTCCATGCGCTGTTTCCACTGCAAGGACGAATTATTCACCGTCCTCGAGCGCTACCGCGAGGCCCGCGGATTCGACGCCATCGCCTACGGAGTCAACGCCGACGACGAGAGCGATTTTCGGCCCGGCCAGCAGGCCGCGCGCCAGCATCATGTTCTCGCCCCGCTGCTCGAAGCCGGTCTGAACAAAGCTGAAATCCGGGAACTGGCGCGGCAAGCGGACTTGCGGGTATGGGACAAGCCGGCCTCCGCCTGCCTTTCATCGCGCCTGGAATATGGACGCGCGGTTACGCCCGAAGCGCTGAACGTGGTCGAACGCGGAGAAGAGGCGCTGCGCGCCATGGGATTCCGGCAATTCCGCGTGCGCCATCACGGCGAAATCGTGCGCATTGAGATTGCGCGCGAAGAACTTCCTCGCGCTATGACCTCAGTCATGGCCGCCGAGTTCACCGCCGTGTTCAAAAGACTTGGATTCAAATTCGTTACCCTCGACTTGGAGGGATTTCGCTCCGGCTCAATGAATCAACTGTTGACTCCCGAAGAGTTACTGCGGAAACGCGTTTAAAAGGCGTGGGCGGAAGGAGAGGCGTGTGCAGTTTCCCAAAGATAGTCGACGCAAAATCCCCATTCCACTTTTCCAACCGATGGCTGAAAAGCACCACCCTGGTGAAACCCGGCCACCGGAGACTTGCGAATCGCCATCTGTCCGAGCTGCTATGTCTCTCCTAACTCCCTAACAAATAATGCGGTTAAGAAAATTTTCACTCTCCGCTCGACATTGGCACTAGGCCTGCACCGCTCACGTTAAGGAAACACAAACACCCGCCTGTTGCTGACCTGAGCACGCCCCAAGCAAGCA
>DATFVD010000615.1:0-13729 GCA_035260505.1 Terriglobales bacterium | reverse complement strand
TTCAGAATCCGCGTGTGTGATCTGGGGCTGTGTGGCGAGGGTCTCGCTTCCAGTCGCGATTTGTAAGAAGACGGTCGCGTTCGCCATCGGCCTGCCGCTGGAATCTCGCACATATCCCTGCACCATCGCCTGCAACGCGCCATTGCCAGCCGGTTCTTGAGATTGTGCCGGTTCCGGGGCGAGAGCCGCCATCACCGCTAGAACGCCGATGGCAACATAAATTCTGGTTTGTCCGAAGTGGCCGGGGGTCACGCGGATTGGCTCCTGGGAAAAAACGGCAGCTCCAAGAACAGAATGGAATCAGCCGTGATTACTGCCCGTCATTCTACGCCCGTCCTTCTATCTCAAGCATCGCCACCAAAACATTGGCAGCGTCCTCGGATAGGCTTTACAATGGCACGCTTCCCACCCGGGCTTGTGGGGCTCGAATTGTTTTTGTCAATCGTGGGGCACATCAATTTATCGAGGGAGTCCAAGCCATGAAGGGAAGAGTCACTATTCTGCTCCAGGTTGCTTTTCTGTTGCTCGCGTTTGCCAATACCCTGATCGCACAAAGAATCAAGGTTATCGTCGATCAGGATGCGCGTGGTCCGGCCACAACTGACATGCAGTCCATCCTGATCTTTCTCCAGTCCGACCACTTCGACGTGCTGGGCATCACTACCGTGAGCGGCGACCAGTGGGTAAAGGAAGAAACGCAGCGTACGTTACGGCTGCTTGAAATCGCGGACCGCACCGATGTTCCCGTCGCGGAGGGCGCGGAGTTTCCGCTGCTGAATTCCAAGGAAGAATCCGAACGCTGGGAAGCTCTCTACGGGAAGTTCCGCTACAAGGGCTGCTGGAGCGATTTTTCCAAAAGCCCGGAAGGCACTCCGCCAGCCTTCCGCGAGGGATATCACGCTCCCGATGTGATTCCTCCGCTGGTGGAGGGTGCTCCTCACATCAAAGCGCTCGACGAGACTGCTGCCAACTTCATTATCCGCATGGTGCACAAATATCCGGGCGAGGTGGTGATATGGGCGGGTGGTCCGTTGACCAATATCGCACTCGCGCTGCGGCTTGATCCGCAGGTGGCAACGCTCGCGAAAGAGTTAGTGCTGATGGGCAGCGGAATGTACGCTGACAACGGTGGCATCAGTGGCGTCGATGGACGGCGGGAGTTCAACTGGTGGTTTGATCCGGAATCCGTACGTATCGCGATGCGCGCGCCCTGGAAGAAGATCACAATCACGCCCATCGACATTTCCGTCAAGACAGTGGTGAATCCAGCCGTGAAAGCGGCCATCGCCAAGTCGGACACGCCGGTCGCTCGCTACCTGACGCAATATTCCGTCGAGAGTTTTATGTGGGACGAACTATCCGCGGCGGCCATGGTCGATCCCTCCATCATCACGGGACAGAAGCAGCTCTATGTGGACATCGATATTGACCACGGCCCAAGCTACGGTGAGACGCTCTTCTGGCAACCGGGCACGGAGCTTCCGTCCTACGAGAGAATTGCGACGGTCCAGTTCGATGTGGACACAAAGAAGCTGTACGATCTTTACGTCAAGCTAATGACCCAACCGCGGAGGACCGCAAAGTAGTTTGGCAGCCAGGATTTAAGGATTTAAGGAGCAGCGCACGTGGATTCAAAACAAGAAACCTTTCGCATCACTCGGCGCAAGTTTGTAGCGTCGTCAGCCGCCGTTCTGGCGACCAGCGGTTTCGCCCACCGGGCAAACGCCGGCGGTGCACTGGCGGGACAGCCGTCAGAGCAAGGCAAGTCCGACGGAAAACCCGACCGGGGGCCCAGCCGCGGCCCCTTTCGCGTGGTGATTGACACCGACCCTGGCGTCGACGACGCTCTGGCGCTCTTGCTCGCCATGCGCTCGCCGGAGCTGAAGATTGAAGCCATCACGCCCGTTGCCGGAAATGTACCACTCGACCTGACTCTGCCGAACGCCTTGCGCATGGTTGAAATCGCGGGCCGCACGGATATTCCGGTGGCTGCAGGCGCCCGCGCCCCGCTGATGCGCCGCCTGGTGACCGCAACCTACGCGCATGGCGAGAACGGGTTGGGAGGCGCCGTCTTTCCGGAGCCGACGACAAAGCCGGTCACCACGCCCGCCGCCGAGATGATTCGCCAGATCGTTCGCAAATATCCGGGCGAGGTGACGCTGATTACCATTGGCCCGCTGACGAACATCGCTACCGCTCTCAATTCCGATCCGGATCTCGCCAGCATGGTTCGAGGGCTGGTCATGATGGGCGGCTCGCTTTCGGGAGGGAACATTACGCCCGCGGCCGAGTTCAACATTTACGTCGACCCGGAAGCGGCGCGCATCGTCTTTCAATCCGGAATTCCGGTGACGATGGTTGGCCTCGATGTCACACGCAGAACTTCTCTTACCGACGACCATGTGCGCACGCTGGAGGCGGCACAGAATCCGGTCAGCCAGGCCGCGGCCAAGATCGGGCGCAACGCGATCAACCACAACCGCGACCGCGGATTCCTGGTCGGACCGAACATGCACGACTCACTTGCTGTCGCCGGGTTTCTCGATCCTGCGATTCTGAAGTGGCAAGATTACTACGTTGATGTCGAGACGACCGGTGAACTCACCGCCGGTGAAACCCTGGGCTACAGTCCCGTTGCCGGCGATTTGCGGCGCCGCCCGGGGATGGAGAAAGAGGCGGCGGCCACGAACATGCCGATCCGCGGATCGGCCCCGACTCTAGCCAGCACGAGAACGTCTCCGGTGCTGCGCGATAAATTTGTACCTAACACCAAGGTTGCAGTGGAAGTAGATTCCGCGAGGTTTTTCGATCTCCTCATTGGGCGATTGTCGGGAAGCAAGTAACGTTCTCAACTAGCATTCCTACTTAAGGGTGTCGAGAAGTCCTGAAAGTCTGAGGTGCATCAATGAAGTCGGGCCGAGTCCGGGGAGTTGTCGCGGTCGCAACTGTGATTCTCATGGCGTGGGCTGTAGCGCCGGCGTCCCGCCGGCTGTCGCGGGGCCGTCCCGGCCCCGTTTCGCATCTGGCGCAAGGCGAAGACAAACGCAAGATCATCATCGATCAAGATGCGGCAGGACCCGCCGGCACTGACCAGCAAGCGATACTTTTGCTCATCCAGTCTCCGCAGACAGAAGTCTTGGGCATCACCGTGGTAACGGGCGATGCGTGGCTCACCGAAGAAGTCGCGCACACTCTGCGCATGCTCGAACTCATCGGACGAAGCGACATTCCCGTCATGCGTGGAGCCGAATATCCGCTCGTCAGAACAAAAGAGGAGATAGAGCAGTGGGAGCAACGCTACGGTTTCGTGGCATGGCTGGGGGCCTGGACCCCGCGTGTGTATCACGCGCCTCGCGAACTGGGAACGATGCCGGAAGGGAAGCCGACCACCAAGGCCGCGAATGAAGACGCCGCCCACTTTTTGGTGCGCATGGTCCATAGGTATCCGCACGAAGTCACGATCTATGAAGGCGGGCCCATGACAAACCTGGCGCTCGCGATCTCCATCGACCCGGAATTCGCCAGCCTGGCGAAAGAGCTGGTGTTCATGGGCGCCAGTCTGAATCCGCGGACCGCCGATCCCGAGTTCGCAAACACGCCCCGCCATGAATTCAACCTCTGGTTTGATCCGGAGGCGGCTCATATTGTGTTGCGGGCTCCCTGGAAAAAGATTGTGTGCACCCCGGTGGATATATCGGTAAAGACGAGAATGACAAATGATTTGATCGACAAGATCAGGGCTGGCAAGTCGCCATCTGCGCAGTACATCGGCAAGTACGCGCGTCTGTATGGCTCCTATAACTACCTGTGGGACGAGCTCACTTCCGCGGCATGGCTTGATCCAAGCCTGATTACCAAGAAAGAAAACCGATACATGGACGTGAACCTGGATCGCGGCCCCGGCTACGGAGACATGCTCACATGGACAGATCGAGATAAGCCCAAACGCGATGTGGGAGTTGTGGAAGTGCAGGTTGACTTGGATATCGATAAGTTCTACAAGCAGTTTGTTGAGCTGCTGACCGCACCGACGCCGCAGTCGGGCAAGCCGTCGAACCCTTAGCGATAGTCAAGTGCAGCTATAGCGTGATGAGCCTGGATGGTGGAGCGACGGGCGTCTCGCCCGTCCAGTCGAGCTTAGGCGCCCGGCTTTGCACAAGTAATCTTGGATCGGCCGAGCAACAGCGCCACTAGCGTCCCAATTGCTCCATCATCTTCTGCGCTTGCTCATGGCCCGGATGCTGCTTTAGCAGTTCAAGCAACACAGCCCGCGCGCTCTCCGGCGTGCCCTCCACGACATAGACACGGGCCAGGTTCAAGTAAGCCTGATCGAACGCAGGCGCCACGCGAATGCATTCCTCAAAGCTTGCCACCGCCTGATCCCGCCGCTGCGTCCGAAGATAAAGAATTCCCAGGTTATTCAGCGCCTCAGGATAAACCGGGCGCAGCTTCAAAGCCTTCTGCAGAGAATCGAAAGCGCGCGCGGTGTCGTCATTCTGCGCGAATACCATTCCCAGACCGTAGTTCGCCTCGGCATCGTTAGGGTTGACTTCCAGCGCCCTCGCGTATGTCCCGCGTGCATCGTCCCAACGCTTCTGCCGACGATAAGCGGAACCCAGGTTATCAAGTGCGATCGTATGGTCAGGACTTAGCTGGAGCGCCTTTTGGAAGTAGCCGATCGCTTCGTCCGTTCGCCCTTCCCGCGCCGCCAGCAAGCCGAGGTTGTTCCAGGAATTTGGCAGAGTATCAGGATAGCTTGCGCGAAGCTTGAGCGCGCGTTCAAAACTCTCGCGGGCTGCCGCCGTCTTCTGCTGGTTCAGGTACACGCTTCCAATGCCATAGAGAGCCTCGGCACTTGTTGGATCGTCCCGCAGCGCTATCTGAAATGAAGCCTCAGCCTGATCCATATAGCCGCGCTGAAAAAACACCGAGCCATAGGAGAGATAGTTGCGCCCAAACTCGATCGTGTCGGACACTCCCGGGAACGGAAGAGCCCTGGCGAATCGTTCTGCGCTGTTTTGGGGGATATGGCGATAATCCTGTTCAACGTGCTCCGGGTCGACTGGTCCCTGATAAACCTTAACAATTTCTCCCTTGGCGCTGATGAGGAATGACGTCGGAAGATCGAGATCACGGTGCCGGTCAAACAGATAACGATAAACAATGTTGTAAATAGCGGCCACGTCCTCGGAGCCGCGCAGAATCGGAAACGAAAGATGATGCTCCCGCACCAGTGCCCGAACCCGTTCCGCATCGGCCGGGACATCCAGATTCACCGCAAGCAGTTGAAGGCCCGCTCTAGCCCAGGCCGCGTGGCGCTGATTGAAGCCGATCCAATCTTGCTTGCATCGATCTGCTCCCGCCGCCCAAAAATTAAGTAGGACCGGCTTTCCGCGCAGCGCAGACAGAGAGAGCACTTGCCCACGGAAATCGGGAAGAGAGAAATCGGGTGCCTCAACCGGTGCAAGCAACCAGGTTTCGGCAATGTTGGGGAGACTTTCAATTTCTTGCGGCTGAGGTTCTGCTGTTTTAGCGGCAGTGAAACGAACCGGCTCCGTCGGAGTTCTGAAGGGCTCCATCCGCGTTGGTTCGGAGCCTTCCTCAATCCACACGCGGTGGTTGATCGGCAGATCGCGGAGCTGCTGCACCAGTCCACTGGGCCAGCGAATCGACGCGCTCAGCGGTCCCTTCGCCCCTCCCAGGCCAAAAAATAGATCCTTGCTGTGCTGCGAAAGAAATCCCGATCCGGCTTGTAGTGAGCGAATCTGGTGGCCCACATCACTTTCCAATGTGATCACAGCGCCGATGGCGTCGCGATTGCTTTTTGTACCGCGCAAGTGGAAGGCAATTGAAGGAGGAAGCTTTTCCATGACGTTCTTCAAAAGCCGCAACTGCGGCCCGTTGCGGTTCTTCAGAAACACCTCCTGACGGCCATCATGATCGAAATCTGCGAGCGCAAACGCGCGCCCATCTTCCAGGAAGTCCAGCCCGATCACGCCCGAGATATCGGAAAACGTTCTGTCGCCATTGTTTATGTAGAAAATATTCCGCTCGTAACCGCTCCAACTACCATCGGCGCGAATCAACTCGTTAATCGCGCTCCATCCTTGTTCGTAGTCGTGAGACGGCTTAGCCTCTTCCGGCGAATCGGCGACCACCTGCCGCCAGAAAAAACTGTTCAGGTCTTCATTGTTGTTTTTGCGCGTGGGACTGCTGACCATGCCATTGCAGATATAGAGATCGGGAAAACCGTCATGATCAAAATCCCAGGAGTCGCTCGACCACGCCCAGCGCCCGATTCCGACGCCGGCCGCGCGCGTTGTATCCTCGAAAGCGAAAGCACCTCCGCCATTTCGAGAAGCATTTCGAAAAAGCGAATTGCCCATGGCGTGCTTGTGATAGAGCGCTCGCGTTTCCCGTGGCGCATCTTTCTTGAAAACGTCCTGCATCGAAATGCGTGCGCCCGCCGCCGTCCACATATCGGCCACATAGAGGTCTTCCACGCCGTCATTGTCATAATCAAACCAGCAGACGCTCATCCCCGCGCCAACATCCTCAACTCCCGCCTGCGCAGCGATATCGGTAAAAGTTCCGTTGCCATTGTTGCGGTAAAGATTCTTCCGTCCGAAATCGTTTACTACGTAAAGATCGGGCCAGCCATCGCGGTTGAAGTCGTTCCAGCCGCAACAAAAGCTGTAGCGCGTGTTGTTCTGGTTGAGCCCAGTCTCGGCGGTTACGTCGCGAAACGTTCCGTCGCGGTTATTGCGCATCATGAAATTGGGCGGCCCGTTCTCTGCGTCGTAATAAGGAGACGGATACTTGTACTGGTCCGTGCCCTGGTAATAGACATAGAGGCAGAAATAGATATCCAGCCAGCCGTCGCGATCATAGTCCGCAACCGCTGCTCCGGTGAAGGTCCCCTGCGGAGGATTGGCGAACTGAAACGCGCCCGCCTTCTGGCGAAACCTGCCGCCGCCTTCATTCAGGAACAACATCGGGCCGGTTGCCCGCACGACGATCAAGTCCTGGCGTCCGTCATTGTCGATGTCGACAAAAAGCGCGCAGGCCGTGTTTTCGATGACGCCGACGCCCGATGCTTCCGTGATGTCCTCGAATGTTCCGTCGCCTCGATTGTGATAGAGCCGGTTCGGAAGGCCGCCCGGCTGGCAGACATAGAGGTCGTCAAATCCATCGCCGTCGATATCGCCAACCGAGACGCCATTGTGCCCGTAGACATCAATGCCGCAAGCGCCGTCGAGCACCGTTCGCCAGTAGTCCGTTCCGTGCAGAAGTTGCGAAGAATAGGACGCATTGCCCCCGAACGCCGCAGCAGCGATATCGACGTAGCCGGGGGCACCCGAGCGGCTCTGTGTTTCATCCATCGCCTGCCAGTTCTGTACTCGGAACTCTCCCGACGCGGACCGTTCCCAGGCAAGCTGCCAGTACCCCACTCGTTGTTCACGGTAAACGTCGCGCCCGGTGGCTACTAATTCATATCGAATGCGAGTCTGTAGCTGACCGGGAGATGAGGCATTTGCCGGCATGGAACCCGCTTCAATCGTTGTCACCTGAAATTCAGCAGTAAGAATCTTTGAAAAGCCACCAAGGGCGGACCGAACTTCCTGCAAAAATGCGTCTCGCCCAAGCGCAGTCTTGCGCGTGAAGGTATTGTGACGGACCTCGATCGCCGGACCCGGACGCACAACTCGGGATTCAATAGGCCGTGGAGAGGATCCCGCGAAATTCGGCAGAAGGACTCTCTCGACCGCGCTCAAATCTTGTGGAGATCGCAGCAGGCCGGAACTCCACTGCGCAAGGATCGCTGAGATCTGGTCGGCGTATTTTTCGGTGACAAAATCGTCGAGGCCCGCCTGTGTTTTAAGGAGCAAGGCGTCGAGGGGCCTGGGCATCCGATAGTGAGGATGCAGCTGAAATTCGCGACTCGAATATTCCCCTTCGGCGGAGTCAAAGCTGTAGAGGGACGGCCAGCCTAGACCGCGCAGACCTGCGGGAATTAGCGCTGCCGAGGCTCCCTGACAGAACCGAATCAGAAAATCGCGTCGACGAAGGTCCACGGGACCCAGGGGGGACGAACTCCCCATCTTCGTTGGCCGGCTCAGAACGATGTCTCCCGGATTCCCACGCGTGGCCCGAAATTAACATCCGCACAGAGGGCCGTCAAGATTCGACCGCTATAATGATCCGGTCATCAATGATCCAGTTGTTGCCATTGACGCGGATTCTGGCTGCGCTGCTCCCGTTGACGCTCGTCATCTCCGGCACCCCAGGCGCTGCATCTCAAAGGGCGCCAGCCGCGCAGCTAGCGCCCCCAGACTCGCCGGATGCTCATCTCGGCCGAGCCTACGACGCTCTGAGAAATGATAAATATGAAATGGCCGCCGCCGAATTCCGCGCCGCCCTCAAACTTGATCCGAAGCTAACCCTCAGGGCGCGCTTTCCCCTGGCGGTTGCGCTCTTCGAGATGAAGAAGCCCGAGGAAGCGCGCCGGGAGTTTGAATCCGTTCGCCGCGAGGCTGGGGATCATGCCAACATCTCGTATTACCTCGGCCGTCTTGATTTGGACGAACTGCATTACGAAAGCGCAATTCAGAATTTAAATCAGGCGATCGCCCAGCCGCCTTTTCCCGACACCGCATACTATCTCGGCTTCGCACACTTCAAACAGGGCGATCTGGCAGCCGCCGAAAAGTGGTTGAAGGAGGCAGCCCACTCGAACCCGCACGATGCCCGCGTCCAATATCAGCTTAGCCTCGTGTATCGCAAGCAAGGGCGGGAGCAGGAGGCAAAACAAGCGATGGCGCTGTCAGGAGAACAACGCCAGAGCGATTCCAGCCAGAGTCAGTTGCGGCTCGAATGCGCACAAAAACTCGACCAGGCTCCCCGCGAGGAGGCACACTCCATTTGCGAGCAACTCTATGATCCGGATGACGCTGAGAAACTGACGGAACTCGGCACCATCTACGGCCAGCACGGCGACGTCGAGGCCGCCCTGAAACCATTGCGCCGTGCCGCAGAACTCGCGCCGCAATCGCCCCAGATGCAATACAACCTCGCGCTCGCCTACTACCAGCTCAATCAATTTGAAGAGGCCCGCGCACCTCTCGGCAACGCGGTCACGCGCTGGCCCGACATATTTCAACTTGCAGCCCTGTATGGCGCTGTCCTGTCAAAGCTGGGTGAGGACCTTTCGGCGTATCAGGCGCTCCAGCACGCCCACGAACTCAACGCGCAGGATGCTGCAACCGCCGATCTCCTCTACCTCACGACCCTCTCGCTTGGCCGCAAAGCTCAGAGCGCCCGGCAATATCCCGAGGCTCTTCGCTATTTTCAGGAGGCGGCAAAACTAAAAGCGCAGGAGCCCTCGCCGCATCGGGGTCTAGCCGAAATCTACAAGCTCACCGGCCGTTCCGCGCAGGCAACCACGGAGCAACGGGTGGCCGACCGGCTGGCCAGCGCTTTTGAGAAAACTCGGTAGTTCGGACTATAGTTGGGGTTCCTCGCATCACGAGAAACTCGCATGTCAGGGGAGTTTATCAATTGATCAATCGACGGGATCTCCTCGCCGGATCGGCAGCGTTCTACCTCAGTTCGCGGTTAGCTTTCAGCGCTGCGAACGATTCTCAGGTAGTGAATGACATCCACTCGCAACTCAATCGCACGCGCGTTGACCGCATCCTCAGGCCTAAGAGCGTCAAATCACTCCAGGCGGCGGTGCTTACAGCGAAAAGTGCCAAGAAGCCATTGTCCATAACTGGCGGGCGACATGCCATGGGAGGCCAGCAGTTTGGCACCGACACGATCCTGGTCGACATGACAGGGCTCGACCGGATCGTCAGCTTCGATCCGCAGCGGGGCTTGGTAGAAGTGCAGGCGGGAGCATTTTGGCCGGACTTTACAACTGCTTACCTTCGGCGCCAGCAAGGTGCGTCGCGGCAGTGGGGCTTCGCCCAGAAACAGACTGGTGCCGACAACATCAGCATCGGGGGAACGCTGGCGGCGAACGCGCACGGACGCGGCCTTTCCATGCAGCCGTTTGTCGGCAACATCGAGTCATTCACGCTAGTCGATTCGGATGGCAACCTCGTCTCATGCAGTCGTCAACAGAATCCGGAACTTTTCCGACTGGCGATCGGCGGATACGGTCTGTTTGGAGTCGTGTCTTCGGTGATCCTGCGTCTGGTTCCGAGGCAAAAGATTGAACGAATCGTAGAGGTGCGGGAAGTGGACGGTTTGATGAATGCGTTCGCAGAACGCATCCGCAGCGGGTTCCTGTACGGCGATTTTCAGTTTGCTATCGATCCAGCCTCGAGCGACTTCCTGAATAAAGGAGTCTTCTCCTGTTATCGCCCCGTCGATCCAGGAACGCCGATGCCGACAGAGGAGAAAAGTCTTTCCGATGAGAGCTGGAGGACCCTGCTCTATCTCGCACACGAAGACAAGAAGCAGGCTTTCCGCCGTTATGCGGATTATTATCTCTCGACAAACGGCCAGCTCTACTGGTCGGACACCCATCAGATGAGCATCTATCCCGTGAACTACCACCGAGAGATCGACAAGAAGGAACACGCCAAGAATCCTGCCACGGAAATCATCACAGAGATAAACGTGCCGCGTGAGGCTCTTGCTTCGTTCCTGGCCGACGTTCGTGACGACTTTCGAAAGAACAATGTTGAAGTGATCTACGGCACGATCCGGCTGATTGAGAAGGAAAACGAAAGCTTTCTGCCATGGGCGAAACAATCGTATGCATGCACGATCTTCAACATCGACACGGTGCACACGCCAGAGGGAATACAGCATTCCGCAGAGGCGTTTCGCAGACTGATCGATATGGCGGCGAGGCGTAACGGTACGTACTACTTGACCTATCATCGCTTCGCCCGCCGCGAACAGGTGCTGGCCTGCTATCCCAACTTCGCTGAGTTTCTCAAACTCAAGAAGAAGTACGATCCATCCGGGCGCTTTCAGAGCGACTGGTATCGCCACTATCAAAATATGTTTGGAGAAGCGGTGTGAGCGAAACTCCCTTGGCCAATCATTCTTCCGCTCGCGCAGCCCAGCAACGGCGCTACTTCTGGGTGCTCGTTGCTCTATTGTTTCTGTTCTGCCTCCGCGTTCTCGGTCAGATTCTGGTTGCGTTCTTCAAAGTCTCTTTCCTGCCCCCAATGGAGGAGTGGTTTTCAGGTCTTCTGCCCTACCCGGAGTTGTTGACCGTTCAGATACTTATCATTCTGCTCTACTCGAAAATCTGTCTCGACTTCGCACGTGGACTTGGCTTTTTCGTGACTCCCCGCATGCGATTGGGGACAGGGCTCCTGATATTTGGGTCGCTTTATCTCGGCGTGATGATCCTTCGTTACATCATGCGCATGAGCCTGTATCCCCATGAGCGGTGGACGGGCGGATGTATTCCCATCTTCTTTCATTGGGTACTGTCCTCCTTCATTCTTGTGCTGGGAATCTACCACTGCCGGACGACCGGACCTCCTATCAAGCCAACTGTAGGAAAGCGGATCCTTCAGGGCGCCGCTGTAGTAGTAGCTCTGCTGAGCGTCTCCGCGTGGGCGATCTACCAGATGACTCCTTCGCTCTTGGCACACCAGCTTGGATTTCGCCGATCCCAGTTCGCCGTTCGCGCACAGAAGGGCAGGCTGTTCACCTCCGATGGTATTCCTCTTGTTGCTGATATCTATCATCCTCAGCACACTGCCCATACCCCGACTATCCTGATACGCATTCCGCTCACCAGAGACTTCAAGAACTCTTTTTTTTCCAGCATGATTGGCAAGATGTGGGCCGAGCGCGGCTATACAACCGTTATCCAAGGCACGCGCGGCAGATTCGGTTCCGGAGGCACCTTCTATCCATTGTTAGGGGAACGGCAAGACGGGATAGAGACCTTGCAATGGATCGCGAAACAGCCTTGGTTCGATGGCCACATTCTGACTTGGGGAGGCTCGGCATTTGGTCACACACAATGGGCGATTGCCGATCAAACTGCACCAGGACCCTCCGCGCTTACCGTCTACTTCGCCAGCACCAATTTTCACGATATGTTCTATCCCGGCGGCGCATTCTCGCTCGATAGCGCCCTGAGTTGGGCCATACGCAGCCACGGTGCCAGGGACCAGACCGACTGGCCTTCAGCGAATGAGGTCCAGCAGGCTGCCAACGGATTCCCTCTGCTTGACTCGGACCGGCGAGCTACCGGTACAGACGTTACCTTCTTCAAGGATTGGGTTGAGCATCCGGATCGAGACGCCTTTTGGGTGAATATCGATGGTCAAGACCGACTGCAGTCGCTCAAAGCGCCCGTCCTGCTCATGGCTGGCTGGTACGATCCCTTTCTGCCGACTCAACTGAATGACTTTACGCACATCCGGCAATCAGGGGAGCCTGGTGTGGCTGGCCGCAGCCGCTTGATTATCGGGCCATGGACGCACGCCAGTGAGGTCACGTTCCCAGACGGAACGAAGGCGGAAAACTTCAGGCTGCAGAGCTTGGCTGTCAGTCTCCCGTGGTTCGATGAGAACTCAGGGCTGGCGACGTCGCCGCCGTCGGCCAATTCCCCGATCAGGCTCTTTGTGATGGGGAAGAGCGAATGGCGAACCGAGCAAGAATGGCCATTGGCCAGAACACAATATGTCCCGTATTTCTTGAGCAGTGGAGGTACAGCGAACAGCGCTGCTGGAGACGGAACGCTGAATGCCATTGCGCCAACCGCACATGAACCGGCCGATTCCTTTACATACGACCCTCTACATCCAGTGCACACGGCCGGCGGAGCCATGATCGGAGGAGCCGCAGGCATTGCGCGTCAAAACGACATCGAGACCCGGCAGGATGTGCTTGTGTACACGACCCCATCCTTGAATCAGGATGTGGAGGTGACCGGGCCCATATCGCTGATCCTGTACGTCTCAACAACCGCGCCCAGTACAGACTTCACCGCCAAGCTGGTGGATGTCCGCCAGGACGGCTACGCCTTCAATATCTCTGAAGGGATACGGCGGCGCTCCTATCAAGAAGCACAAAGCCCGTCAGCCGCCGAGAAAGTATATGAAATCCATATCGAGCTTTGGCCAACCAGTATGGTGTTTTTCAAAAGACATCGAATAAGACTGGAGATTTCAAGCAGCAATTTCCCGCGCTTCGATCGCAATCCAAATACCGGGAACATGATCGCATCGGAAGTGAACGTCATCTCTGCGAAGCAGACGGTAAGGCATGGTTCGGAGTATCCCTCTCGTCTCGTCCTGCCGATCATCCCGGCACGCTAGTCAGAGGTTCCAATGATCGCAGACTGTCCGCAGACCGTGTCTGCTCGAAATGGCCAAGTGCCGGATTGTCGGCTACTCGGAAACTAGCCCACTGCCAACAGTTATCGGATCATCAATCGTCAAACTCCCCACAGGGAACACCTGCGAAGACGCGACAATCCTGCCCGGGCGCAGCGCCGCTCCAGGAATCACCGCTCAGGAAAGTTCCGCTCCCGAAGCCACTCAGGCGTTACAATGGCGCACCACGCGATCTTGAGCGAATTAGGTTGAGGATGCCAAAGACAAATGTGCCAGCGGCCATGCGCGAACGTCTGCTCCGCGCAGCGCGCAAGGTAATGAAGAACGCCTACGCACCCTTCTCTAAGTTCAGAGTGGGCGCGGCTATCCTCACTTCGAAGGGCCAAGTCTTCGTGGGATGCAACGTCGAG
>DATFVD010000614.1:0-9299 GCA_035260505.1 Terriglobales bacterium | reverse complement strand
CCTCGGCATTCAAGGCACTCGAGCCTATCCCACAATTCAAGGCCACCGCGAAGCTTGGAGAGTTCCTGGAGGCTCGGTTCTCGCAGTCGTTCTAGACCACGGGGCGGTCCAGCCGGCCACCGCTCCTTTTGACTAGCAAATGTTGTGCGGAGGGTCGACACCCTGCCCTATAACTTCCGAGAAGCCCGTTTCTGGACCCCGAGGACTTAAGCGCTGAGGGTCTCCCGGATTACTTCCGCATTGGCGACGATTCGAAAAGCGACCGCCCCGACTCTGAGGTAATGAGTAAGACAATCTGCGAGGCCTGAGTGGAACGTTTGGGACGGCAGGTTTCCCGCCGGTGCGTAACGCATAGTTTCTTAAAACGTGAGTGCCTCATCACTGAACTGTCAGTTCGAATTTGACAGTCGAAGGCGTAATCGCTCCGTCGCCCAAGAACTTCAAGTCCATGATGTACCTTCCGGGCACAAAAACGGCTGGGAGAAACAGGCGACCATTTTCATCCGAGCGAATTCGTTCGACCAGCGGTCTATCGGACGAAACCAAATTTCGCCAAGTCACAAGTACTGCGCCCCACGGCATCACCGGTCCGTTCGCTTGATGCAAAATCGCAAAGTGCCCGGCTACAGAAGCGGAAGACTCGGGTTCGAAATAACTGGCGGGCAGGGCAGCGTTTAGTTTGGAAACTTCGTAGGCGCCGCGGCCTTCCGTCGACACGATTGCTGCATTGCCAAAAATAGCCGACTGACTGATGTAAGACCGCGACGACGGAAGGTATGGTGTTAGGTCGTTCCACCGTTCGAAACAGACCCCCGGGTTCTGGGGAAGCCGGGAGACTGAACCTAAGTAGAGGCCCGTGTAGGGCGACGCGACGAGCATCTTCGACGGATTGTGCCGATCGAACGCCACATGTGAAGGTACGCTCAGAGGGTAGCCATGAAAGCGGGAGTTTACGTCCGTGAAAGGACCTTCGGGATTATACGATCCCACAAGGTTATATCGTCCTGACTCCGTGACGAGTGCCGTCAACCGGGGCATCTGACAAAAATTCCTACCGGTATTGAGTGATATCTGAAGAGTATTAGGCGACCCTGCGGCGCCGCGAACGACAACTACGATTACCTTGGGATCAAAAGGGTCGACAAATGCGGGTCCTTGCTGTCGAATCACACCCGCGCCGACACCTCCGTCGTCGAGCAGATTTTGGATTAGGCACTGCCACGACGTCCGCCCGGCTATTCCGCGACCTGAAGTAAGGCGCTGGAGGCCGCTAGGACATGCTGAATTGGTGCTATCCGTATACAAAAAGAATTGGGTGGCCGCATGACCGCCACTGAGCCAAAGCCGCCGCGCGCCGGTAGGTATGTTGTCGTTGACAATTTGCCACCCGGAGAACGAGATAGCCGGCCCGTTCGGTGCAGCGCTGAAGTTCGTGTTCCGTATCAGGGCCATTCGCTGGCCAGTTCCGGATCCACCAGGCGGATCGGGAACTGGATTTCCGCTTGATTTATTGCCGGTTGAGTCGGGCAAGGGCAGCTGTACAAGCATCACCATGTCGAGTGAATTCGGTATCGGCTCACTTGCGAGAGTCTGGACGGCTTGAATGGTCGCAGAGCCGTCGAACGGTTGCCCTTTCGCCAGCGTATCGCGATTCAGCGTAAACGCGACCGGAGTACCCGACCCGGAATAGAATGCTGCATAGTTGTCCGCCAGAATACGCCAAGCGATGGCCTGTGGGAGTGCTTGATCTCCAGCAATAAAGTTTGAATCTCCTTGGTTCGATGCGCTATTTGCGGTCATCCAAGTCCCATTTACTGTCCTCCACCAGCTATCATTGTCCTGCGTCGGATAGCCAAGATAGAGTAGGGGGTCCGCAGAGTCGGGCCCATGAGGAAACGGCAGTTCCGCAACGGCCAACATCTGGGCGGTTTGAACATGAAGTCCTTCGCTCCGTGTCTTCCACTTCATCGTCGCGATTCTGGAACTAGCGTCTTCCGGCGTTCCCTGGTAGACGCCGCCGTCACTTGCCATGAAGGCTAGCGGTTTCGTAATCGGACAATAATCACTGGGAAGCAGGAAATCCCAGACATCGCCATGAATGGGATTGCTCCAGTTGAGAGTGTTGCCGGCCCCGCGCTGAACAATCTTCCCGCTCCTGAAGTGCCTACATACTGGTCAAGTAGAAGCCTTCCCGCAGAATCGGCGGATAAGGCCTGCTCCACGGATTGGGCATGACCAACAAATACTTGTCGACCTTGCCCGATCTCACGGCTCGCCAGCGTGCCACATTTGGAAGGACTGATCGAGTAAGTTTTTACGAATCGGCGGCCACCCGCCCCAGTGCCGTCATTGTCCAGCGTATATTGCGTTAAATAGTCTTTGGTTGCTGGCCGAAATATGAGTAGGGGAGTTACGTTGTTTGACTGGCACTGATTGAACCCCGCCACGTAATTTTTGGCATCGGATGGGTTGCAGCGCGAGTCTGCTGTAGATCGAGGGTCGGATTGCGGGACTGAGGTTTTGAAGATGACGTAAGCTTGATCGTCGAACGCTCCAAGAGACTGACTATCATTTTGGAAGTCCGCTTGCATCTTGGAATCGCCCGGAAGATTTACCAGCCTCGTCGGAAAAGCTGGAAATGGCCAGCAATCCCAGGTGTTGCCGTCGTCATCTGAGTAAAAAAGTTCCGATGCCGTACGTGCCCAGACGCGGGTTTCGCTGACCACCATAGCCGTGATCGCGCCGAGCGCGGTTGTGGAGTTCGTCGCCCCGCAATCCGAATCGCTAGCCTTGCGATATCCGTAGGTAAACGGTTCCGAATACGGATTCGCTGTTTGGCTTCGCGGTCTTCGTGCTACACCGCTGCTGGTAGCGATAAAAAGCGTCGATGTTGTATTCGAGAAGGCCACAGCCGGGATGCGCTGGTTCGTTGCTAAGGGCGATGGATCGTACGTGTACGTCCAGTTTTTGCCAAAATCTATGGACTCCCACAAACCCGAGCGGCCGAGCCGTGGATCCGGATTGTCATCTTCTCGTTCACCAACAGCTATATGGCTGGTGTCATCGGGTTGAATAGCGATCGAGAACGCTCGCGGCGGTGAGTTCGTCAAGTGGCTCCAAGGTCCACCGTTTACAGATTGCCACACACCAGCTGTCTTAGGAATCGCAAACAGACGGTCCTGCGAACCGGCCATAGCACCCACTACTCCGGAACGAGTCACGCCGCCATTCTCTTCGTTCGGTTGATTCGGACCAAGGTCAACAAATTGCGGTCGAGTAGGTGGCCCATCCGTCGCATAGACAACGATCGATTTCGTGTCCTCACCTAGCTTCTTAAACACGAACTTCTTCTCAATGCCCGTGGGGTCAAGTATCATCTGGTCGGTTTGCCATGTCGCGATCGCATTGACATCGTGGGTACCTGAAACTTTAAAAACTCCAGAAAGTTCGCCGACTTTAGTTTCGCCCGGCGCCACTGTAAAAGTATTTGACTGTGCGGGTTCGTCCGTTTTGGCGTCAACAGACACAACAAGCGCAGTGTTGCGCAAATTCGTGATCCGATACACGATTGCAAATCTCTGATTTGTCGCAACCGGATTTGGATCGAGCTTCAGAAGCTCGATGGTCCCGACCACCAACTCGTTAGCCTTGTTGCCCAGCGGCGGCGCATTGCTCTGCTCAGCCGCCTCGATTTGCGCGGCCGCCGCAGCCCTCGCGGCCGCTGCCGCTTTTGCAGCCTCATCAACTGTCCCCGCTTGACCGGGTACTCCGCACGACAGCACCAGGCGGGATCCTTGCCCCGCTTCCGCCGGCAGATCCTTTTGCTGATGTGCCCCGCCAGCGGCACACGCCCACTCGGCGTCAAAAGTTTTCGCACAGCCCGGCGCTGGGTCGCCCAGCACGTGGAAATCGACGATATACTCGCAGCGCCTCCTGCCATCACAGGCTCCGGCAACCGCAGCTTTGGCATTGTCACGCGTAGCACCACAATTAAGTCCATACGTCGCTGACACGACCTGGATCTCTGCCGCGGCAGAAATCGACACCAGAACGAGTCCAAGAATCCAAGTGATCTTCATGCGGTACCTACCTCTAATTTAAGAGACCAATGTTGGTTCATCTGAGCCAGACTTCGGTTTGGATCGTAATGAAATTCCTTGAGGCGGAGCAGATAAAAGCTTCTGCCCTAAAACGCACACAAATTTTCTGGGAAGACGGCGATTAGAAGCCCCCTCGGAGGAGAAACTTAGAACGAGCTTCTCCTTTCCGTTCGCCGAATAGGCGAACGGTACGCCGCGGGTCGGAGAATGTCAATGGGGGCTGACGTACCATAAGCAGACATTCCGTGTGTACGGGGAGCGGCAAACATGGACTAATCCAGATGCGCCGAGCTCATCGGCACCAGGAAGTCGGGTATCGCGGATCTGATGCGCACCGGGGTGAAATCCATCTATTGCTCCCGGAAAACGGCTACTCGGAAACAATCCGGGCCAGAAGTCGGCTTATGGGAAGTGGGCCGCTCCAATTGGAGCTTGTTCTGGGTGCTCCTTACTCGGCTGATAGAATTCCTAGCAAATTGGTGTTCGAATCGAATGCTTTTCCCCGACTGTCGTAGGATGATGGTGTTTGGTGAATGACAGGGTCCCTCACGCAAGCTGCGCGGACGTCCATTACCACGGCCGCCAACTGGCGGCTACCTCGAGGTAGCCTGCCGCCTGCCGAAACGCGGCGCTCTCCTGTTCACCCGATGACCTGCCGCAACAATGGAATCGTCGACAGGGACGCGCGGTCCCGGCCATCAACCAGCACCCGCGCGCCGGGCCGGTCAAAACGGTAGCTCGTTCCTGTTGCCGGCCCGATCACGCTCATACGCGTCTTGCCAACATACTCGAACACAAGCGTGGTGGCCCGTCCGGCCGCCTGACTCGCCGTCGCCTTCAACCGGCTTCTCCCTTTTCCGCAACAACTCATTGGTCTTCTCCTGTAGGGTTTCCTGCCGGAGCTGGCTTTTCGATATACGGTGGGGCCGGTGGCGCGCACACGCGCTCCAGCAGGATTGCTCCCCCGGATAACGCCAGCCAGAACAACAACCCTTCACGCCAGCTGCTCGTCAGCAGCAGGGCAAACGGCGCCGCCACCCAGAGGCTAAGGCAGTAGAAACAATCGAGCAGTTCGCCCCAGATGCTGGGACCCGCTAGTCCCCGCAGCCGCACGAAAACTTCCCAGGGCCCATCTTCGGCGTTCAGCAGATGCGTCAGGCGCCAAACTCCGAGGACCCCGAGAATGAACCCATAGAAAAGACTCATGGTGAATTCGGTGTCGTCGCTCCCCCGCGGTGCTCTTGCGAGTACCGCGAGGAGTGACGCTTCCTCAATCGCATTTGCGCTACACCAGGCAGAAGCCCGTTGAACCGGAGGCGCGGTTGTGCGCTCCCCATGCGCTGTTTACGATGCTTCGATCGGCCACATCCACCTCGACGACGTAGCCGCAGGACTTCATCCCCGCGGTGTTGAGACTCCACGAACTGCCGGCGACTGGCGTCTGAACCGACCCGGACGACGGGCTGATGGGCCCGCTGAACGGTAAAGTTCCGAGGCTGAAAAAGCCGAAGTTGACGTCACGAGCGACAAAGATCCCTCCCAGAAGCGTACCGACCGGGAACTTGCCGCAGTCTCCGCCAGCGGTGGTGATATCCACGGAGGCGAGTGGCGCCATATTGTCGAGCTGAATCAGGTGCGTATCGGGAACAGCGCCCAGCACCGGGTTGTCGAATAGATCGGCGATCTCAATCTTCACTTCCCAGAGATCGTCACCGAAGCTGCCCCAGTTCCCGAGCAGGTTCTCGATGTTGTTAACGTACTGCTGGTACTCGAAGTACCCGCCAGCGTCGGGGTTGCTGATATACGTCGTGCCATCCCAGCGCGTCAGCATCAGCGGCGTAGCCACCGTCTGCCACGAACCGCCCACACTCACATCTCGCACCTGAATACGGTACTTGTAGCCTGGAAATTCCGGACCTTGCACTTCGACAACTCCACCGAACGGGCAAGCGCGGCCGAGGTCATCGGCCAACAAATTGTTTCCTGCGAAGCGCGCGAAGGGCGTGGTGAACCCCGTCGTGCCATCGATCTGGCTGGTAGGAATTCCGCCCAGAATGCTGATCTTGGGATTGAGCGGGTTGGGGATCTCTCCAGGTTGAATCTGAACGTGCGCGTCAATCAGATTGCCCCAGGTGTCCAGCGCGTTGGGATCGGTCGTGGAGGGCGGCACGGCCCACGAAAGCACCGCGCGGATGCGCGCGATTTTTGGTGTCTCGCAACCGGCGCGATGTTGGCTGAGATCCACCGGGAGAACCGCCGTATAGCAGAGGTCCTCCGGCAGCTGGCGCTGGATATCGTGTACCCGCACCGGGACGGTACCCAGATACGTGTACTGACACGTGTCATCCCAGTCCGCCCAGAACGCCACGTACTCGAAGCTGCCCGCCGTGCACAGGTCTCCAGAGTAGCCGAATTGCTGCTTGATACGGAGGGTAGCGACCAGGCGCTCGAACCCGGCGCTGCCTTCCAGACCGAGGCAGTCGAGTTGTTCGAAGGTGACATTGGCGTTCGTGTCTTCGACCACCCCGACCAGTTTCGCCCAGTCGATCTTGAGCGCAGCAAACTCGGCGATCTTGCTCTGCACCGCTTGGCCGCTCACCACCGGTGCGTTCACGACCTTGTGCACCTCTGAGAACCCGAAACGGTGGCTCGGGACAATCTTCGCGGCTGGCCCCTCGCTGTAGAGCTTGGCCACTTCCTGAAGCGTCAGTGGTGCCGGGTCCGGGCCAGGAATGGGCAGTTTGGCCACCGCCTTGTATTTCTCAGCGAGCGGAGGCAACTTGAAACCGTCTTCAATCAAGTCCTCGATGAAGTCGAAGATCGTGAATGGCCCAGGTGCCAGCTGAATGTGGCAGTCGAGGTGATTGCCCCACGCTGGGTTGAAATTCGGATCGTTAGCGGGCGGAATGGTCTGCCACGACAGGATGGCTCGCACCGCCGGCAGAACCGGCTCATCGCAATCTTCGGAGTTTGGCGGAGTATAGGAAATAGAAGCCGAGTAGCTCAGCGGTTTCTCGGCCTGCTGGGCGCAGTCATTCGCATCCGGGAGATCGTGAACGTTGACCGCGGCCAGCCCGGCGTCGACAAAGCCCGTTCCGGTGTCGACGAAAAATCGGATGTACTCGAAGGAGCCCGGCGTGCACTCGTTGCCCAGATAGCCAGTGGCCTGTTTGACTTGGATGACGGCCTCAAGAATGCCTTGGTCAGGATTGTAGCCGACGCAGGTGAGTTCCTCGAAAGTCGTGTCGTTGGAGAGCGGGAAGATGGGTGGGAGCTTCACTTCGGGAAAGGTGCCGAAGTAGTTGGGGTTTTTTGCGATCAGTTTCGGGAATTGGAGGCGCTCGGCGTGTCCTTTTGGAACCACAGCCGCTGGATTGTTGGGCTTTGCCATGATGATTTACTCCTCACGTGTGAACACCCGCATGCGGCACACAGAATCCGGCTCGGTGGGGAGGGCGATCCGGCTCCTTGAGTCGCGGCCGATCAAGAGTCGCGCGACCGCGCGAGCGGGATACTTGGATAGTGCTCGACTCCCACAAACCGTTACAACGAATTGGCGCCGCCCAGCGCGACGAGTCGCCGGAAGGACGATCTCCATAGGGGAACCACCCACAGCGTTGAGCGGTGAGAGGCGGCAAATGGCGGGCGCTTGAACGGGGTCAAAACGGTGTTCGGCGAAGAATAGAAACGGTAAACGGTGCGGTGCTTGGGCTGTTACGGTAAGGCAACTCGGAAATCAATCCGGTCGGCATTAGAACCAGATCGGTAACGATAAGTCGGCTTCTGGGAAATCTAATATTCGCGGCACCCGAATTTGGAAACGTTGTTTCAGGCGTGTTCACCCCGGTGCTCGCGAAACACTCGAAGTCGTTCTCGCTCATCGACTGCATTTCGGTTGGAGTCGACCGAATGCAGCGAAGCTTTGAGCCGATGCGAAAGCAAGTGGAAGCTTGGCAGAGAAGTGAATTGACCGACGTCGCCGCCAAGGTGGTCATCTACGAGGCCTTTGTGGAGGGTGAACTCGAAGCTCCCAAGCACCTCGCCCGCAACGCGCACGACTCCCACTTCGAACCAAAGTACGACGAATTCCAGTCGCGAGCCATCTGGAGTCTCTCGAATGCGTTCACCTCCGCATTCAAAGGGCTAGATCCCATTCCGCAATTCAGGGCCACGGCCAAGCTGGGGGAATTCCTTGAGGCCCGGTTTTCGCAATCGTTCTAGCAAGGCGCGGTGTCAGCCGGCTCCGGCCCTTCCCAACAACTCCTTCGCCTTAACTTAGATGACCCGTGCGGGTTTCCCCAAATTTAAGGCGACCGCGAAATTGGGGGCTCTTCTGTCCCAACTCTCTGCCTAGACCCCAGCGCCTCCCCGTCTGTGATTTAGCACTCGCAGACGGGGAGCCCGCCTCTGGCCAATCATTCCGGTTGACGATGGGCGGGCAGAGCAACAGAGACGGAGCTCGCGGGCGATCGCTTGATCTCATACCTCGCATTATTGCCGTCGTTTGAGAGCCTGCCGCAGTTCTCTCAACTCGTCTAGGCAGGGGGCGCAATTCCGAATGTGCTCAAGCAGGAAGTCCGAACGGTGGGCCGGTGATTCCTTCGCCAGCATTGCGATGGCCGGCCGTCCCGGACATCCGGCGCGTCCGGGATTGGAGTGCTCCTCGTGTACTAGGCGGCCGAGCGCGGTGATCAAATCATCCAGTTCTTCCGTGCGACCCACGATCAGCTCCTCACGTAATTCTTGTAACAGTTGGTCTCGATAGCGACCGCCTGCAGCACTCGACTTTTTATACGGCCTTCCGCTTCACAAAAGCTATATGAATTCGCGAATCTGACAAACATTCCTTTTCGCGAACGCGACACTTTCTCACTGCGTGGCCATATATAAGAAAGAAGAACACTCGAAAGTCTGAGCCGAGAGCGCTGGCATGATGAATGAGGAACACACCGCCAGGAATCGCCGCACCTTCCGCTGGCCAAGAGAAGCCCGGGAACTGGTGAAAATCCACCGGAACGCTCAGCGGGCACAACCGCGTGGGCAAGATTCTGGCAAAGAGCTCCGGGTACTGGTCACGAAACTGGTCGAAGTGTCCCGTAACCCCAGGGACGCGTGCTGGCGATTTCTCCGACAGTCTGGGATTGTGGGCAAGCGGGTATATCGGCAGTGGCCCGAACACGCGAAGCAGAGGCTATTGGA
>DATFVD010000613.1:0-2316 GCA_035260505.1 Terriglobales bacterium | reverse complement strand
GGCTTCACGCAAGACGACGCGCACATTTTCTGCACTCCATCGCAAATTGAAAAAGAGGTGGAAGCCTGCGTCGATTTCGCTTTCGCGGTAATGAAAAACTTCGGCTTCGACAAATTTGAAGTCGAGCTCTCCGATTGGGACGCTTCGCATCCGGAAAATTACGAGGGCAAGGCCGAAGACTGGTGCCGCGCCTCCGCCGGCCTGGCCAACACCTTGAAGCGGCTCAATATCCCTTACAAAACGATCCAAGGCGAAGGCGCTTTTTACGGCCCGAAGATCGACATTAAATTAATCGACGCCATCGGGCGCCCCTGGCAGCTCACCACCGTGCAGTTCGATTTCAATCTTCCCGCGCGTTTCGGCCTCGAATACGTCGCCGACGATGGCGCCCGCCACCAACCGCTCATGGTTCACCGCGCGCTGCTCGGCTCCGTCGAGCGCTTCTTCGGCATTCTGGTCGAGCACTACGCCGGAGCCTTCCCGCTCTGGCTCGCTCCTGTGCAGGTGGAAATCTGCCCGGTCAGCGAAAAAGTTTCCGACTATTCGAAGCACGTCGCTGAAACGCTCAACCGACACGGCATTCGCGTTCATCTCGACGACCGCAACGAAAAACTCCCGGCCAAGATCCGCGACGCGCAAATGCAAAAAATCCCCTATATGTTCGTCGTAGGTGCAAAAGAGGCCGAAGCCGGCACCGTCTCCGTCCGACACCGCAGCAAGGGCGACCTCGGTCCCAAGCCCCTAGCAGACGTCGTTACCGCGTTGCAGCAGGAAATAGAATCTCGCGCGACAAGCTGAACCGATTCCCGATAACAGCCCAGCCCTAGCTGAGGCCTACTTCTGCAAGCGTGGCCAACGCATCGCTTCGGTAAGCGTCTAATCCTCATTTCTTTTAGTTCGGATTCGACCGTGATCTTATTCGACAGGCACGGGTGCGGCGGCGACACGTTCCAGCGGTTTCAACGGCTCACGATCGGAGAGCTCCATCACAGCCTTCCTCAGCTTCCAACTGAAGAAGCCAAGGCCTAAGAGTTCGAACAACAGTCCGCAAGCGAGAACACTGTGTCTCGCACCGGCTTTAGCCAGAAATACAAACCAGCGGTCGTAGCCAAGACCCAGCCGTGCGGGTTCCGAAGAGCTCAAATAATGAAGCAGCAACTTACCTTGGCTCGTGATTGACGAATAGTCCATTCGGTAGTTCCAATGCGAATCGTAATAATTCCCCCAAACTTGATCCTCCACAAAACTGGTCGAGATGCTGACAGCCTGGACGAGCACGCCCGCCGCGAACAAAACGATCGCCAACTTACGCGTGCGCGGTCCCGCGTCAGCGAGCAGTGGTCCCAGTCCCAGACAAAGCAACGTGATGGATGGCACCAGATAGCGCGGGCCAATGCAAAATCCGCCCTCCCACTGCGTATATCTTGAAAAAAACAAAAGGGAAACCAGCGGCATGCCTCCAGCCAGAACGCCCAGCCCCAGGTCGCGCTTCGCCAGTTTCCAGACGCCAGGAATTGCCAGAAGAATCGGAGGCGCAAATACAAATACTGACTTCCCAGGCGATAGGAGAAGACCGAACAACCCCGTCGCAATCGGCGTTTCGAACGAGATAATACGCTTCCCCCCCTCCGCCAGCTTTGGATAGCCAAAGTCCAACGCGCCGCCGAAATAGATCTGGTTGCGCAGGAGATAGGCGCCCCCAAAGATGCCCGCAATCAACGCAAGGGTAAGTGCGGCGGATGCGGTTCTTTCCCGGTCGCGAATCAGCACGGCCAGAAAAAAAACCGGCACAGCGATCACGTGGGTAGGCCGTATCCATATCATGGTGCCGAGAAAGAGACCCGCCAGGGCAGCCGCCCCCAGCGGATAACTCCTCTGACCAATAAAGAGCGCCAGCGCCGCCGCCAACATCAGCGACGCCACCAGCGGCTCTGAGAAGAGCCAAGCCGAATATGCAAACAGCTGCGTGGCCAGCGCAATCATCAACGCAGCCGCCAGCGCTGTTCTCACTGCGATTCCCAGGTGACAAAAAATCAAGAACGCCAGCGTTGCGGAAAGTGCGGAGAATGCCGCGCTGCTCGACGTCACCACCGCATCCATAAAAAGATACTTGGAATCAGCCGGCACGCTTCCCTGCGGCAGGAGCATCCACAACACCCGCGCGGCCACATGCCATGGGACCTCCAATAGCGCTTGCGCCTCCCCGTACGGCGCGCGCGGCTGTCCCTGCCGGTCCAGCTTCCCATAAAAGCGGCCCGCCGCCACGGCCTGGGGCACTGCCGTCGTCCCGTGCGTGATCAGGCTCTGCCCCTGAAA
>DATFVD010000612.1:0-8758 GCA_035260505.1 Terriglobales bacterium | reverse complement strand
CGTCAGGCCACGGCACGATCCCCGATGGCGAACTGGTGACGTTCTTCGACGGCACGGCGGCAATTGGAACCAGTACCACGGCGAGTAGCGTGGCGACGTTCACTACCTCTTCGCTAAAGGCGAAGACTCACACCATCAAAGCAACCTATGGCGGGGACGCGATATTTAGGCCGAGTTCTGGGACCATTACGCAGGTTGTCGAGAAATATGCGACGACGACGAGCTTAACCTCGAGTCCCAATCCTTCGCACTTCGGACAGGCAGTGACGTTCACTGCGCAGGTAACGAGCGCCGGTCCTGTGCCGACAGGAAGTGTGAAGTTTCTGGATGGGACAACTAGCATTGGCTCGGCGACACTGAGCGGCGGCGTGGCCAAACTTACCAAATCCAATCTAGGCTTTGGTACTCACTCGATCACCGCTCACTACAACGGGGATGCCGTCTCGAGCACGAGCACTTCTGCTGTCGTGAACCAGGTGGTGCAATAGGATGCGATTAGCGAGCAACCGCGCTTCCACTCTTCTTTCTGATTGAAGCCGGTTGGCCGCGAGTTTCTCCGCCGCAGGATCGAGGGCTCGTTGTCAGGAATCGACGTCAGGGAGTGGCGCGGGCAGATTTAGTTCCGGAACCTGACTCTGCGACTTCTTTCATTTACGACGATTCGAAACGAAGGAGATCAAACAATGAAGACAATCGGAAAATCGATCATTCTGTGCATAACAATGTATGCGCTAGTCGTCGGGGCCACCGCGCAGACCAGTTGGAAGCTATCCCGGGACTTACTCGCAACGAACAACCAAATCTCCTTTAACCAGGGAGCTAGTGGCGTGTGGTACTTCCTGCAGAGTGGCTCCTTTAGACACAAGCCAAACACTTACGAGTTGTTGCCTGCCTATAGTGAGCCGTGTATGGGAGACGCAACCGGCAACTTGATAGATGGATTAGGATGCTGGCAAAACCCAATCCCGGATTCAGGAACGAATCGGGTCCCCTTAGTGGCGGTCAACTTTACTTATAAGACTCAGGTCACCAAGAATTTTGGAATCCCCAGTCGCTCGGTGACTATGCATCCTAGTTCTCAGGGGCTTGCCATCATCGGATGGAAGAGTCCCATCACTGGAACGGTTGATATTACTGGGTATTTCAGCGATATCGATCCAACCTGTGACAATGGCGTGATCTGGTCGGTCGACAAAGGAAGCCGTACGTTGACCTCCGGCACCATTCCCAATGGCGGGCCACCTCAAAGTTTTAGTCTTGCCGGCGTACCGCTCGCAGCCGGCCAAGTCCTGTATTTCACGGTGGACCCCAATCACGGAGACTACGCATGTGACAGTACGGGTGTAGATATAACGATCAAGTTGAAATAAGCGAAGGCAATCTCTGTGCATATCGAGTGAATCGAGGGATCCGCATTTTGCTCGAAGTACGGATCTCGCGCTTCACTTGAAACAACCGTTCATGCCGAGGAGTCGGTAGTGGCTCCGTTCCCCGATTAAGACACACAAGACCCGAAAACCACCAAAGCACGGGTGCTCACGAAGGTTTTTAGTCAAAAGGTTTCCTTCGTATTAGATCCGACTCTATCGCGTTTCAATCGCGACCGCGGTTTCTGTTCCAGCGGCTACTCCCTTTTGCCCAGTGACAGAAAACCCCTAAAAGCACATCTAAGAAGCCGTCGCCACTGTGCCGCCTTCCTAATGTCTGCACTGACCATCTCTGCTAAAGCTCTGCCGCGCTCAGAGCCGGTTGGACTTTCCCTTTTAGGTTGAGAAAGCACAACTCGTACAGAACCACCAAAATGCCAATTCAACGTTAAACTAATCAAGTCCCAAAGATACCGGAGTGACGAGCTTCGGGCCGAGGGCTTTGCGAACGAGAACAACGAACGACCAAGGGCGATCGATCAAACGACCAATGACCAGCGACCAGCGACCAACTATCAAATCCCCCCGAGGAACCCGCGACCTTCTCCCGCCCGAAACGGCGCTGTGGAACTTTGTCGAAGCCGCCGTCCGTGACGTCTTTCGCGCCTACAACTTCCAGGAAATCCGTACGCCCATTTTCGAATCCACCGAACTGTTCGCCCGAGGTGTAGGTGAAGAGACAGACATTGTCAGCAAAGAAATGTTTACTTGGGAGGATCGCGGCCGCGCCGAAAGCGATAAAGGACAGTCGCTGACGCTGCGCCCAGAAAACACCGCCGGCGTGGTTCGCGCCTACATCGAGCACAAGCTCTGGGACCGCGGTCTCAACAAGCTCTTCTATATAGGGCCGCAATTCCGCCGCGAGCGTCCTCAAAAGGGCCGCTACCGCCAGTTCTATCAAATCGGAGCGGAAGTTATCGGCCCCGCCACCGCCGGCAGCCAGTCTCCCGCCCGGGATGTCGAAATTCTCGAACTCCTAGCCACGCTGCTCGACCGTGTAGGCGTCACCAACTGGACCCTCGAACTGAACTCCGTAGGCAGCCCCGCCGACCGCGCAAAATTCAACGACGCCCTCCGCCAGGCTCTGGCCCCCGTGGTCGACAAAATGTGCTCCGATTGCCAGCGCCGAACCGTGACCAATCCTCTGCGTGTTTTCGACTGCAAAGTTCCGGAAGACCAGCCCATCATCGAAACTCTTCCGACGATCAATCAGTTCTTAAGCGAAGAAAGCCGCACCCACTACGAACAAGTGAAAGAAATTCTGACGTCGGTTGGTATTCCCTACGTCGAAAACCACCGCCTGGTGCGAGGACTCGATTACTACACCCACACTGCGTTTGAATTTACTCATGCGGGGCTGGGCGCACAGAATGCGATTCTTGGCGGCGGACGATACGACGGTTTGTCGGAGGCACTGGGCGGGCCGGCGGCTCCGGGAATTGGATTTGCCATTGGAGAAGATCGGCTGGTGCTTTCGCTGACTGCGGCGGCGGAGTCGGTTATCCGCAAGCCGGACGTTTACGTTGCTCCGCTTGGGGCTGGGATGAATCGCGAAGCCGCTCGCCTCGCTCGCGAACTGCGCCGGCACGATCTGGTCGTCGATCTCGGCGACGAGTCGTTTCGCTTGAAGAAATCATTTGAGGCGGCCGACAAGATGGGCGCGCGATACATCCTCATCGTCGGCGGGAACGAAGTGGCGGCCGATGCATTCGCGCTTAAGCATCTGGCGTCCGGGGAGCAAGTAACAGTTCCACGGGCGGAACTGGCGCAACGGATTTTGCAGAAATAGCTAGGGGCTCTTGGCTTTTGACGTCCTCTGTGTTCCCCTGTCGTGAAAGCCTTTCTCTTACCACCGAGGACACGGGGGGAACACAGGGAAACACAGAGTGAAGCTCTCTTGGAGGCAATGATGCGAGGCAATCTTTTTCTGTTGGGCACGGTTCTGGTTGGCGTGACCCTGGCTCTTTCTCAAACTCCATCTTCCAAGCCGGTCTCCGCCTTCGACCAGGAACTCATCGATCAGCAAAAGCGATTCCTGCAGGCTGCCCAGAGTAAAAACCCAAGCATCGTCGATGACGCCACCGCAGACGATTTCCAGGGCATCGGGACGAACGGCGATTTCTACGACAAGAGTGAAGTCGTGGAATCCGCCGAAAAAGGAATGCCCGCGGGCACGCGCGCTTACGATTTCCACGTCGTCAAACTGAATGAGGGCTCAGCCGTCGTCGCCTACAACCTGATCGTCCCGGGAGAGCATCCACGCTATCGCCACATGGCCGACACCTGGGCAAGAATTGACGGCGAATGGAAACTGAAATTCCGCCAGATCACGCCTAATCTCTGGAGCGCAAATGATCTGGATTGACGGGAAATCTGACGATGGTAAACTCCGCCTATGGCCACCAAGAAAACCCGTAAGAAGCAAACCAAGCTGAAGAAAACTGCCGCGAAGCGGAAGCCGATCAAGAGGTCCGCAAAAAAGAAGCTGACTGCGAAGAAGAAAGCGGCCCCCAGGAAAAAGTTAGCGAAGAAGAAGTCCGCACCTAAGCCGAAGAAGAAGCTCAAGGTAAAAAAGACGGCGGTCCAAACCGGGGCTGGCGGCAAGAAGACAGCCGGGACGAAGGCGGCCAGCGCTTCCGGGAAGCGGGGTCGGGGCAAAGGCCAAAGTGCGAATATCGAGTCCTTTGCACCCGAAGAAGTGAGAGCGAGGTCGGCTGGGCAATCGGGAGATTTGCAGGGATTGTCGGACGCCGCAAGCGCAGATTCGCAGAGTGTGGATGAATTGATCGAGGAAGGAAACGCGTTCGAAGCTGAAGTTGTGGCTGGCGTCGAGGCCGCCGACCGGGACGACGAGGACGAAGTTCGCACTCACGAGGTACCGGAGGATGATGTTCCAGACGAATATCTGGATAAACAATAGATGGAACGGGTGTTATTTTCCGTGTTTTTGGGGTAGATGACGGCGCCAGTTACTCTCCGCTCGTTCTTCATCGACCTTTCATTGCGCAATATTGCGCCGACTCTCGGTGTCCCCCTCAATCATTCCCTGGAAGAAAAACGCTCCTCAAAGGGGCTAAAAGTGAAATTATTTAGCCTTTTATTGGGAAGAGTAGGTGTAAGTCGGTCCTCGACATACTTGAAACACCTTATAGACCGCTGTCCGCGTTTTCTGTCATTGTCGGGCAACGATGAATTTTGACCTTGATTCGCAAACGCGCCGCAAACTCGGTTACCAACTTATTGAAGTGGTAGACAGATTCTTTGGTTCTCTGGCCGACCGTCCCGTTCAACCCGCCGCCGAGGACCGGATTTATCCTGTCCGCCTTAGCCGGCTCCCGGAGGCCGGGGAAGACCCTGGCCATGTTCTCGATCAAGTCTGCGGTGATCTGATCGACAGCGGGTTCCACGTTCCCAGCGCACACTATCTTGGAATGATGAATCCCACGCCGACCTATATGGCGTTCCTCGCCGAGTCTCTGGTCGCAGCGCTCAATCCTCAACTCGCCAGTCTGGACCGGTCGCAGACCGCATCGAGAATCGAGGCGGAAACCGTTGGCTGGGTTGGGGAACTGGTGGGATGGTCAACCCCACCGAGCGGAACGTTCACAACCGGCGGCAATGAAGCGAATCTCAGCGCCTTGGCCATGGCGCTCTCCGCGCAGTTCCCGGGCATAATCGAGAACGGCCTTGCCTCGATAGGCGCTCAGCCGGTCTTCTACGCCTCGATGGAAGGACACCATTCTTTAGATAAATCCGCGGGCCTGCTGGGGCTGGGGCGGAAGTCCCTGCGTCGAATTCCGGTAAACGAACGCTTGCAGCTCAATGTGCAACAACTCGAGGCCACAATCAAAGAGGATCTGGAATCCGGCAAGAAACCATTTTGCATTGTGGCTACCGCCGGAACGACTAGCTCGGGGGCAATCGACGAAATATCGCGGATTCATGAAATTTGTCGCCGCTACAACATCTGGCTCCACGTTGACGGCGCTTATGGCGCTGCAGTGCTTTTCTCGAACCGGCATCGCGCTTTGGTTCGCGGAATCGAGCACGCCGATTCGGTTACTTTCGATCCGCATAAGTGGCTGGCCATGCCTTTTTCGGCGGGTCTCCTCCTTACCCGGCATGCCGAAGTATTAGAGCGGACCTTTTCCGTTGCCTGTCCTTACCTGCAGAAAGCGCCTGCGGGAACGTTGCCCGATAACCGCAATATCAGCGCCCAGTGGTCACGCCGCATGAACTCTCTGAAGCTCTGGCTGACGCTGCGGGTTCATGGCCGGCGAGCGTATGAGCGGCTGATTGACCGGCAAATGAGGCTGGCGCAGAGTTTCGCCAGGTGGGTAGCGAATTCAGAGTACTTTGAGCTGGCTGCTCCCCAGGTTTTGCCCATCCTTAATTTGCGGGTGCGGTCCAAGAGTGGAACCCCGCAGAAGCTCGACGCGTTGCATGCTTCGATCATTGAAGAAGTTAACCGCGATGGCCAGCGCTGGATTTCCGCAGCCACCGTGAATGGACAAAGTGTGATCCGCACCATGGTGATCAGCTATCTGACCGAGGAGCGCCATCTCAAGGATCTCCAAGCTTCACTTGTAGCGGCCTGCTGCGGTCTGGGACTGGAGTCGAAGTCAGACGCGGCTCCCGCAATGGAGACTGCGATGCCCAGCGGTATTCAACTCACTCCTGCACCGATCCAGAATGCGCCTCCAACCTGATGGGGCGGGATGTCCCGGCCCATGCTTGCGTGGTGGCGGGGCTCTGCCCCGCTAGACGGGTCAGAACCCGTCACCACAAGAGCAGTTTCCAGCAGTTTCCGCTTCCATTGACTTGCGCGCCACAGATGTCTACCATCGGCAGCCGGAGCGTGATCGCTTGTTCTTCACGCAGCAATTCACTCTCAGGAGGCGTTTCCTATGACGCGTATATGGGCCCTTCTCATCGCTACTCTGCTGCTTACCACCGTGGCTTCCGCGCAAATGCAAATGCCGAAGCCTGGCCCGGAGCACAAAAAACTCGACTACTTCACCGGTAACTGGACCTGTGACGGAGACATGAAGCCTGGGCCGATGGGGCCGGGGGGCAAGATGACCATGACCGATGATTCGAAGTGGATGGATGGCGGCTTCTTTGTTGTCATTCATTCCCAGTTCAAGAGCGCCACCATGGGTAATGGCAATGGGATCGCCTTCCTCGGTTACGACGCCGCCGAAAAAAAGTACACGTATAACGAGTTCAACAGTCAAGGCGAAGCCGTTGTTTCCAAGGGAACGGTGGACGGCGACGCCTGGACCTGGATCGGCGACATGAAACCAGCCGGGAAGGGCCGCTTCAGCGAGAAGATTCTGTCGCCGACGTCCTACTCGTTTAAATTTGAGATGTCATCCGATGGCACAAACTGGACCCCGGTCCTGGACGGCAAGTGCACCAACAGCAAATAAAAATACCGTGTACCCAGTACCCAGTAAAACGACACAGTCCGGCTGCTAAGACTCTCGTTCCAGCAACTGAGCACTGGGTACTGACTCTCCGCCATTTATAATCTTCGTTTCGACTCACCACCGTATTCCTGCTCGGCGAATTTCAGCAAGACAAGGCGAAAACGTGCTCGATTTTTTAGGCGACCTCAGACGAACTCATATGTGCGGGGCTCTTCGGCTCTCCGATGCAGGCAAGAAAGTTGTACTCATGGGATGGGTTAACCGGCGGCGCGACCTTGGCCAGATTATCTTCGTCGATCTGCGCGACCGCTCGGGCGTAACACAAGTCGTGTTCAACCACGAACTGAATGCCTCGGTTCATCAGAAGGCGGAGGCGCTGCGCAACGAGTTTGTGATTGCAGCGATCGGAATGGTAAAGCGCCGTGATGCCGACACCATCAATCCCAATATCCCGACCGGTGAAGTGGAACTGGTGGTGGAAGAGCTGCGCATTCTGAATGTATCGAAGCCACTGCCCTTTCTCCCGTCGGACACGGTGCTGGCGAACGAAGAGATGCGCTTGAAATATCGCTACATCGACCTCCGCCGCGACGCGATGCAGTTCAACATTGAGCTTCGCCACAAAGTGGCGCTCGCGATCCGCGACAATCTCGCTTCGCAGGGCTTCTTCGAAATCGAGACGCCGTTCATGACGCGCTCGACGCCCGAGGGCGCGCGCGATTATCTGGTCCCCAGCCGCGTGCAGCCGGGATCGTTTTACGCGTTGCCGCAATCACCGCAGCTCTTTAAGCAGATCCTGATGATCTCGGGCTTCGACAAATACTTCCAGATCGTGCGCTGCTTCCGCGACGAAGACCTCCGCGCCGACCGCCAGCCGGAATTCACCCAGATCGACCTTGAGATGTCTTATCCACAGCCGGAGCGGGTTTGGGAGACGGTGGAAGGGTTTTTGACGGCGGCGTTCAAGGCGGCGGGGCACGAGATCAAGACTCCTTTCACCCGCATGGATTTCGACGATGCCATCCGGCAATTCGGCATCGACAAGCCCGACCTGCGCGTGCCGGCCTTCACCGACGTGGCGGATTGCTTTGCGCCCGCCGATCTTGAGCAGCTTGCCATCAATAAAGAGCTGCCCGTGATTGCCATCCGCATTCCGCGAGTGGGCGAGCTGTCGCGGAAGGAGCGCGATGACATCAAGCCGCTGTTTGTCGCGAAAGGCGGAGCCCGCATATTCGAAGACTTCAAACGCGTCGAGAACAAGTTCCCCGAGGCGGCGGCGAAAGTCCGCAGCAAAGCCGGGGCGGCGGCGGACGATCTGCTGGTGCTGGTGGTGGGCTCGGCGCAGTCGGGCACATCCGGAGACGCGCATCCCGCGAGCAGGCGCAAAGTGACGCCTGCGGAACTCGCAATCTATGCCTCGGCCGGACTGCTGCGCGTGGCGCTGGCGCAGAAATATTCCGACCGGCATAAACTTTTTCAGAAAGGCGATTTCCGTTTTCTATGGGTGACAAATTTTCCGATGTTCGAGTGGGATGAAGGCGAGCGGCGATGGAACGCGGCGCACCATCCGTTCACTTCGCCACACGATGAAGACATGGACAAACTGGAAAGCGACCCGGCCATGGTGCGGGCGCTCGCCTACGACGTGGTGCTGAATGGGACGGAGTTGGGATCGGGATCGATCCGTATTCACCGTCAGGATGTGCAGAGCAGAATTTTTCGCGCGCTCGGCATGACCGAAGAAGAAGCGCGCTCGCGCTTTGGTTTTTTCCTGGACGCGCTCGAGTATGGCACGCCTCCGCATGGCGGGATTGCGCTTGGCCTTGATCGCATCGTAATGATCCTCGCCGGAGCGGATAGTTTGCGCGAAGTAATTCCCTTTCCAAAAACCGCCGCCGC
>DATFVD010000611.1:0-7267 GCA_035260505.1 Terriglobales bacterium | reverse complement strand
TCGCCTGGGAACGTCGCATCTTAGTCTCTACGACATGGCCCACCTGCAACTGCCGGTTGAGTTGGTCGTGCTAAGCGGCTGCGCCACCGGCTTGAATGTGGTCACGCCTGGTGATGAGTTGATGGGCTTGGTGCGAGGCTTACTACAGGCCGGAGCGCAGTCGCTCATCTTGAGCCTGTGGGACGTTCACGACGACAGCACGAAGGAGTTCATGGTCGAGTTCTATACCCAGCTTCAACTAGGGTGTTCCAAAGCGGAGGCGATGCAAACTGCCTCGATTAACCTGCGCGAGCGCCGCCCGCATCCCTATCATTGGGCTCCTTTCCTACTGATAGGAAAAGGGTAACGGTGTGTTGAACTTTTTTTTGTAGTAACCTGTATTTCCTGCCTCCCTGCCATCCCTTTTGTACTAGAGATAAGACCCAATTCAAGTAACTGGATTCCGGTCTCCATACCCCCGAAGCGCGTGAGGATAAGAATGGAGCATTTTGCAGAACGACCTTGGGCTGATTTTGTTCGCGGAATCAGCGGACCCGAAGTCAGCAAAGACATCAAAACACACCTCACCGGAGGCTGTTCGAAATGCAAGACCACGCTTGATGCCTGGAGCCGGGTCCGAACGCTCGCAAGCGAGGAAAGCGCTTATGCGCCGCCGGAGAATCTGGTGCGGCTGGCGAAGTTGGGTTTTGCAAGCAAGCCCGCGCATCAGGCTCGGACGTCCATTCTGGCTAACTGGACTCTGGCAAACCTGGTTTTTGACAGCTTTGCGCAACCGCTGCCGGTTGGCATGCGCAGCGCCGCACTCAGCGCGTGGCAGGTCGTCTACGAGGCCGAAGGCCTCACCGTTGACTTGCGTTTCGGTCATCGCGCGCAATCCAAGACAATTCACCTGGTCGGCCAGGTGTTTGACAAGCGAGCAGTACGAGCTTGGCAGAGCAATGCCACCATTCAGTTGTCGACAGAACATGGCGAGTTGATCGCGACCACCGCTGTCAACACCATGGGAGAGTTTCATATTGAGTTTGAAACCAAGGACCATCATCTGTGGTTATCGATAAAGGCGGTGGACCGCAATGCGGTGCGGATCCCACTGACAAACCCGAGATAAGGAAGCAAATATGGCTTACCAAAGGAACCAGAACGGGTTACTCCAGAGAGATTACGGGTGTAAGTGGCAAGCACTGAGGTTCCGCTTTACACTCGCACTTCGGTACATGATCGAAAAGAGGAAAACGATGGGTGCAATGATATCAAACATGAGTCTTCGGCGAGCGGGCTTGGTTCCTTGCCTGCTGCTATTGCTGACGGCCTTTTGCGCGCCGCCCGCGCAGGCGCAAGCTCGTCTGATTGTGCGCGACTCGCTGGGACTCGGGAGTCTTAACCTGACCTGCTTGCTGACTGGCTGTAAGGTCATAGGCGGCCTTGGGGACCCCAACGGGCAGTTGTTCCTCATCACTTTCCCATCCATTTTGAATCCGGTGACAGCCTTGCTGAAAATCAACCTGCAACTCGGTATTGTCAGCGCAGAGATAGACCAGGTCGTCAATACCCAAGCCGCCTACGCCGGGCCAGCCCCCTCGTACCTCACAGATCAGAAGCCGACTTCGTACTATGGCGCGACGGTGTGGCACGGCTACGTCGCGCAACCAGCCAGTCAGTTGACACGCACCAGTTCAGCCCAATCCACATTTCAAGTCACCGGCTCGGGAGTGACGGTTGCAGTGATTGATACTGGCGTGGACCCAACCAACCCTGTGCTGCAGAACTTGCTCGTGTCCGGGTATGACTTCACGCGAAACACAAACGGCGGCTCGGAAAAATCCGACATTAGCACGTCGCCGGATCTGAGCCAGTCGCAGACCGCCCAAGTCAACCAACGCACAGTTGCGGTGCTCGATCAGCGCACGGTTGCAGTGCTCGATGGTTCGCAATATTCGGCGTTCGGCCACGGCACCATGACCGCTGGCATCGTGCATCTGGTGGCGCCGCAGGCGAAGATCATGCCTCTTAAATCATTCAACGCCAATGGGACCGGCTACGATTCCGATATTCTGCGGGCGATTTATTACGCGGTGAAAAATGGCGCCAAGGTGCTCAACATGAGCTTCGACTATTCGAGTTACTCGCCAGAGCTTGCGAACGCCATCAAATACGCGAATAGCAAAGGAGTGATCTCCGTAGCGTCGGCCGGAAACGATGGCCAGCAAGTGGCGGTCTATCCCGGCGCGTTGCCGTCGGTGATCGACGTTGCCTCCACTTCCAACTCAGATATCCAATCGTCATTCACCAACTACGGCGCGCCGCCGGTCTGGATATCCGCTCCGGGCGAAGGCGTGGTGACGACTTATCCGTGGGGTACTTATGCCGCAGGATGGGGGACTTCGTTCAGTGCACCCTTAGTCAGTGGAACCGCCGCGCTGATGCTCGGCACGAATGGGAACTGCACTTATTCTACCGTCGCGTCCGGATTGGCCCATGCCGCGTCGATTTCCGATCCTCAACTGGGACACGGACGTCTGGATACGTACCAGGCTGTGCAGTCATGCCACTGATGGTGACGGCGAGCCCAGATGCGCATGCGACGACAGCTTCAATGATCGCTGGAATTGGCGATCCAATGTCGGGACAATCCGGCTCCTTGGTGCTGCGCATCAAGGAGCTGGAAGAGCAGCATCTCGCCTTCCGCAACTCTCTGGTTTGCGCTTTTAACCAGATGCTCGACCTGAAGGACATCAACACCGGAGTGCACAGCACCCGATTGGCGGAATGGGCGCTGCGTGTAGCCCGGAAGATGGATATGCCGGAAGAGCGTCTCTACCAAGTGGAGGTCGCGGCGTTACTGCACGACGTCGGCAAGATCGGAGTGCCTGACTCCATTCTGAAGAAGTCGGGTCCGCTTACGCCCGAGGAACGCGCTCTCATTAACCGCCATCCGGAATACAGTTGGTCGATCCTGCGTCTGTTCCCTGGTCTTGAAGAGGCGAGTCTCTATGCCTTACACCACCATGAAAGCATGGATGGAACTGGCTATCCAGCTGGTCTGAAGGGGAACGATATTCCCCTCGTTTCGCGAATCATTTGCGTCATTGACGCTTTCGACGCAATGGTCTCGAATCGCTGCTACCGGCAAGGACTTCCACCCTCGGAAGCAATGGCGCGCTTGATCCGCAGCAGCGGAACCCAGTTTGACCCTCGCGTCGTACAAGCATTCATTCCCATCGCCGAACAGGAAGCTGCCGACGTCTTTGCCGCCGCTGGAACAAGTATGTCGGCGGCGCTCTAGAAGGACAATCCCACCTGCCAGGCAACTCCCGACTTTTCTCGTGCAACTAAAGAATTAGTTACCTTTCGCTTCGTAGCGCGTCTATATTTTTCAAGGAGGGTCTCCGGTGCCGCCGAGACAATCGGGAACGTTGACCGAAGCCGAGCTACGGATCATGAACGTGCTCTGGCTCAAGGGCTCGGGCACAGTCCAGCAAGTGCTTGATTCTATTACTCAAAAACCTGCGCTGGCCTACAACTCCGTATTGACCACCATCCGTGTGCTGGAGAGGAAGGGCTATTTGAAACACTTAAAGGATGGACGGGCGCACGTGTACACGCCGCTGGTCGGTCAGAAGGAGGCAACGCGCTCGGAAATCCGGCACTTGGTCAGCCGCTTTTTTAAGAACTCTCACGAGCATCTCGTCTTGAACCTTCTCGAGGATCAGGGCATCGGAGCGGAGGAAATCGGCCGCCTGCGGCAGATGCTGGATCAGAAGGGCACCAATTTAACGGAAGATCTAGCGGAAAAAGATCGGAGCGGCGCGAAATGAATTGGCTTCCGGTTCAGATCGTGGCGCAGATCTCGGTCGAACGAATTCTCAACGCGCTCCCCGAAGGATTCCTGATCGCGATCTTTGCCTGGGCGTTGCTGCGTGTTTTGCGAAGGCAAAATTCGGGAACCCGGTTTGCCGTCTGGTTCCTCGCATTGCTGGCCGTCGCCGCGTTGCCTGTGCTAGGCGGTATCGCCGATGGGCGGACGCTGACGGCGGCGGGGATTTCTTCGGGAATGCCGTCAGGGATGCCATCGGCGAATTCGTGGGGAAGCCTGCGGCCGGCGATCACGATCCCCGGTCGCTGGGCGCTTTTCGTCTTTCTTGCCTGGACTCTCGGTGCATCCGTAGCGTTGATGCGTTTGGCGGCTGGGCTTTGGCGTCTGCGACGCCTACGCCGGAGTTGTATGCCTATCTTCGCGGCAGATCTCGATCCGGCGGTGCGAAAAACGGTGGATGCGATCAGCGCGTCAGGGTCAGTCGTCTCAGGGGCCATCTCAAAGGCGATCTCAAACTCAATAACGATTGCCACGTCAGAGTACGTGCGCGTGCCTGCTGCTATCGGTTTCTGGAAGCGGACGATTGTGCTTCCGGCTTGGGCGTTGCGAGAACTGCCGGCCCAAGATTTGAACGTGATCCTGCTGCATGAATTCGCGCACCTGCGGCGCTGGGATGACTGGACAAATCTCATTCAGAAAATCGTGCGCGCTTTATTCTTCTTTCATCCGGCGGTGTGGTGGATTGAGAAGCGTATCTCGGTGGAACGCGAGATGGCGTGTGACGACGCGGTGGTCGCCGAAACCGCCAATCCGCGTGGATACGCAAGTTGTCTGGTGTCGCTGCTGGAAAAGAATCTCGCGCATCGTCTTTCGCGAAGCCGATGGTCGATGGCCCAGGCCGCTGTGCACCGGGCACACGAAGCTTCCTTGCGGCTCGCACAGATTCTCGACAAGAACCGGACTGCAACAACGCGAGTCTGGAAACCGGCACTCGGCATGGTCGGCATTTTTTTTACCATCTGCCTCGCACTGCTGTTGCATGCACCGGAGTTCATCGCGTTTGATCGCGGCGCACGGACCAGCAACTCCGATCCCGTGTACTCGGCTGCGTTCACCCAGTCTTCTTCGCTTCGGCCTTCCCTCGCAACGGCGGCAGTAGTTCCTTCTGGGTTGAAGTCTGGCGAGTCTGCATCGAAGAGGACTTTTAACAGAGGGACCGGCAAAGCTGTTCATCCGCGCGTCCAGGCGCACGGTGTGGTCACACGCCAGCTTGATTCCCCACCTCCTGTAGTTGCTGCTGGTTCGAACGCGGCATTGCCGGGCGAGCGAGTAGTCGAGGCAAGCACAACTGCGGATCAGGAAGCTGTGCCCGAGTTGCGAACCCTGATCTTTATCGAAGCCACACAATATAGGAACTCCAATTCTTCGGTGTGGAGAGTCCAGGTGTGGCGAGTGATGGTAGTCACTCCAGTCCGCGATAGCTTGACGGGATCGCCGATCGCCCATTCAATCTAGCGGCGAAATTTTTTTTGCAGTTAGCAACTAGATAATTAGTTTCAACGAGGAGAAGAGCAAATGCAGAGATGGATAGAACGTAGCAAGGAAGTAGTGACGAGGCGTGTTGCGGTGGCCCTGATTGCCGTGGCGGTAGTTGGGTCAGTCGCGACGTTTAACTTTGCGAAGTCTGCAACCGCAGCCGTCGCAGCTCCGGCTGCGGCGGCGCTTGATGACAACAGTGTCGGAGCGTTGCTGACGCTCGATCGCGCAATGGAAACTCTGGCGGCGCGAGTCACACCGGCGGTAGTGAATGTAACGGTAGCATCGAAGAGCAACGCGCAGCAAGGCGGCGCGGGTGCGGAAGGTATGCCTGACATGCAGCAATTTTTTGGCCCGGGCAATCCTTTTGGCCGCCAGTTTGGTGGTCGGCAGTTCAATTTTCCGTCGCAGCCTCAGAACAGGATGGAACATGGCCTGGGCAGCGGCGTGATCATCTCCCCTGACGGATATATCGTCACCAACAATCACGTCATCGACGGCGCGGTCGACATTCGCGTCACCATGAGTAATCGAGAAGTGCTGTCGGCGAAGTTGGTGGGCGCCGATCCGTTGACGGACCTCGCAGTGATCAAGGTCAATGGAACCAACTTACCGAGCGTGCCCTGGGGTAACTCGGCCAGTTTGCATCCGGGACAGACGGTGCTCGCATTCGGGAATCCGTATGGGTTCCGCTTCACGGTGACGCGCGGCATCATCAGCGCGCTGAACCGTCCCAATCCTGACGCAAGCGATCGACGCAAGCCGGGCGAATTCATCCAGACCGATGCTGCCATTAATCCCGGGAACTCGGGCGGAGCGTTGGTTAACGCGCGCGGTGAGCTCATCGGAATCAACACTTTCCTGATTTCATCCTCGGGATCATTCTCAGGAATGGGCTTTGCGATTCCCGCTCAGATTGTCCAGCCTACCGTGGAGACCTTGATTCGGGACGGTAAAGTAGCTCACGCGTATATCGGAATTCAGATCGCCGATGTTACTCCCGACAACGCGAAGTTCTTCCAGATGAATAAAGCTGAGGGAGCGCTAATTAGCCAGGTTGAGCCGGACGCGCCCGGAGCGAAGGCTGGCCTACGAACCGGAGACGTGATCACGGAACTCGACGGAAAGCCCGTGACCGATGCCGGACAATTGCAAATGACGGTCGGACAGAAACGGCCCGGTGACACGATCCATCTGCTGGTGGTGCGTGACAGCAAGTCAACGAGCGTTGCTGTGAAACTCGAAGCACTGGGCGGAGGCAGAGGCGCGGAAACTGCCGGCGGCGAGCACGGGAGGGGCCGCTGGGGGCTGAGTCTCGGCGATTTGACCCCGGACGTTCGGAATGAATTGCAAGGTCAGGAGCAAGCGCAAGGACAGGGACAATTACAGAGCCCAGCTCACGGCGCCGTTGTGGAGGATGTCCAGCCCGGCAGCCCGGCCGATAACGCGGGCTTGCAGCGTGGGGATGTCATCATGGAAGTGAACCGGCACCCGGTGAAATCCGCGTCCGAAGTGGCACAGGCATTATCGGGGGTGCCAAGCGGTCAGGATGCGCTGGTGTTGGTGTGGTCGAACGGGGGCAGCACGTTCCGCGTGTTGCATCCTTCGCAAGGCTAGGGAAGTAAAGTCAACCAACACTGATAGTCAGCGACGCGCTGTGTTCTGCCCGGTTGTGAATCGGCGGGGCGCAGCGCGTTTTTTTGGCTGGTTAGTGTGAACGCTGTTTACGTAAACTCACGGATAATAGCCGACTACAATGGCGGCCATGGGGGTGCCCCTCTGGCTCAAGATCGGCTGGACCGTCTGGGTGATCGCCTGGCTCCCGTCCTACTGGAGCCAATACGGACTGCAAAACTTCCTGTTTTTCTGCGATCTGGGAAATCTCTTCCTCATGCTCGCCCTGTGGTTGGAGAGCCC
>DATFVD010000610.1:0-5664 GCA_035260505.1 Terriglobales bacterium | reverse complement strand
ATGCCGCGTTTTTTTGAAAGAGACTCGTCGTCTGAAATCAGGAACGAGCTTAAGTCGGTCGAAACTGAAATCAAGTATGCGGGATATCTTGACCAGCAGCAGCGTGCCATCGATCGGCTGAAGAAGGCCGAGCAGCGCCGGATTCCGGATTGGTTCGATTACAGCTCGGTGAGCGGATTGTCGCGCGAAATGCAGGAGAAGCTTGGAAAAGTTGTCCCGCAGACGATAGGGCAGGCTTCGCGCATTCCTGGCGTGACTCCGGCTGCGGTCTCGCTGATCAACGTTTATATCGAGATCCAAGGCCGGCGGCGAGAGCAGGCCGCAGCGCTGTAGCATTCGGCGGAGGCTGGAAGTCGGGCGGTTGTGCTCGCGTTCTTTGCTTCTTTGGGGGCGCCGCTCAGGCAGCGACGCGGTACCGGCTATCAGCGTTGGCGAGGATATCCATCATTTCGTGGAAGGTTGCAATCTCGAAATTCAGGATGGAGCGGTTGGACACGAGGCCGTCGACTACCGATCTGGAAGGGCTGAAAAGCTTCAACTGAATATCGTGGTCGCGTGCCCAGCGATCAAGAAACGCAAGCATTCCCAAGCCCCCGCCGCCGATCGCTTCCACTGCGGAAAGATCCAGAGCAATGATGCGGGCCTCGGCTTGCGCTCGCACAACATCGCGAAGCTTGAAAACAGATTCGCTATGGACAATCCTGCCCTTACATTCCACAATTGCGAGGTCGCTCACGTTCTCGACATTAATGGCCAACATGTAATTCTCCGACTGTTTATTGCTAAAGCAATAGCGGTGCCAAAGCGGCTGCCTTATTTTTCAGCCTGATACGAAATAACGCAGTTTTGACGCCGAGAACATTCGGGAGGTTGTGATGGAATGTGTTCCTACAGAGAACGCTGTATACGCGAAGATTGAGATTTCGGAAACAGACGGCAGGGCCGCAAGCGCCGTTCCTTTGGCGATCAGTACCGACTAGCGCTGCGCTGGATCACTGAAAAGAACGACGAATAACCCCGCGACCTCAGGATGCTGCCTGTTCTGCGTCTGCAACGGTTTCATAGAAGCGAAAGAAGTTTTCGACCCGGGTGACTTCCAGAGCCTGGTGGATGCGCTGATTCACGCCTACCAATCCCAGGCTGCGTCCATCTTTTTGTCGCGTGACGTAGGCGCCGACGAGCGCGCCGATCCCTGCCGAATCCGCCAAGGGGACACCTGTGAAGTCGAGAATGAGAGCGCGCGAGTTGTCAGCACGAACCTGAGACTGGAAACCGAATACATTGGTCAGCGTCAGTGGCCCCGCCAGGCGCAGAATGCGGATTCCTTCCCGCGAACCTGGAAGATCTTCGATGTGCAACGGCAGGTCAGGCATGCGAGGAATGTTAACGGCGAATGACCTGGTGAATGTTAAAACCAGGTTAATTCCGGAATTGCGGCTTCGCCTCGACGATCTCAATTACAATTTTGGCTGGATTGGAGAAGACGATGGCCCTGAAGGTTGGCGATCCTGCGCCGGACTTTGAACTTTCCGCAATTGCCGGCGAACGCCAGATTACGGTGCGCTCGCGTGACTATCTCGGGCGGCAGAACCTGGTCGTGGCGTTTCACCCCTTGGACTGGACGCCGACTTGAGCGGCGCAGGTGCCGGAACTCGACGCCAGAAAAAAAGAGTTCGCGGCGCTTAATGCCCAGGTCATGGACATCAGCGTAGATTCGATCCCGAGCCACATCGCATGGCGGCGGGAGGAAGTGGGGCCGGTCGAGGTTCCTCTGTGCTCGGATTTCTATCCTCATGCCGAGGTGACACGCAAGTTTGGCATCCTGCGCGAAGGTGCGCCGGTTGCGGGCATCAGCGAGCGGGCCGTGTTCGTGGTGGATAAAGCGGGGAAGATCGCGTTTGCCAAGGTTTATCCGATTGACCAGCTGCCGGAGATCGAGGCGGTGCTGGGGGCGCTGCGGAAGCTTTCTTAGGACTCTGCGTCTTCTGGGTGCAGTTGTCATTGAAAAGGCAAAATCTACCACAGAGGGCACAGGGGGACACCGGGGACGCACAGGGAAGACCAGAGTGCTACTGTTGATTGCTTTTTATACCTTGCAAACTAGGATATTTTGAAACAACAATGAGGGCACAAATGCTATCGAGCACTCGCCGAAAGTTTTTGAAAACTACCGCCGCTGCAACCGTTTCCCTGGCAGCATTTCGGAGTTCATTGCTTTGGGCCGCACCCGCAACCGGCGTACAGGCCTGGTCAACCTCGAAGGACCGTAAATTTGAGCGGATCAAAGCGCCGCAGTGGCAGCCCGCGACCACAAACACTTCGGGAGGTATTCAACTCGATCCCTCGGTGCGTTACCAGAAGATCCTCGGTTTTGGCGCAGCGTTCACGGATGCGTCCTGTAACTGGTTTGCGAAACTGAACGCCCAGGAGCGGCAAGCGCTGCTTTCAGAATTCTTCGGACCAGCGGGCCTGCGACTATCGGTCTGCCGCACATGCATTGGAGCCAGCGACTATTCGACCAGCGCTTACAGCTTTGACGACAGTCCGGAGCCGGATCCGGAGCTGAAGAAGTTCACGATTGAACATGACCGCGGATATATCTTGCCTACGCTGCGTGCCGCGCGCGGCGTGAATCCGGACCTGTACCTCTTCTCCTCGCCCTGGAGTCCTCCGGGATGGATGAAAGCTGGAGGTTCCATGCTGGGCGGGTCCATGCGAAAAGAATACTTCGCTTCGTATGCGGAGTACTTCGTGAAGTTTCTGCGAGGCTATTCCGCGGAAGGCGTCAAAATTAATGCCGTTACCATTCAGAACGAAGTCGATACGGACCAGAACGGAAGAATGCCGGCGGCTTTGTGGGGACAGGAATACGAGATTGAATTCGTGAAAAAGTTTCTCGGGCCGGCATTCGAGAAAGCATCTCTCGGCACCAGGATTTGGATACTCGACCACAACTACAATCTTTGGGGCAGAGCTATCGATGAATTGAGCGATCCTGACGTCAACAAATACGTGGATGGGATTGCATGGCATGGCTATGACGGCACTCCGGACGCGATGACGCGAGTCCATGAGGCCTTCCCCTCCAAGAACGCTTACTGGACAGAGGGTGGCCCTGATTACACCAGCCCCGACTACAAGACGGATTGGGCCAAATGGTCGCACACGTTCAGCGAAGTATTGCGGAACTGGGCGCAGTGCATCGTCGGATGGAATTTAGTGCTGGATGAAAAGGGAACGCCAAACATTGGCCCCTTCCCATGTGGCGGCGTGGTGACGGTTGACTCCAAGACCCATGAATTTACACATAGCGGGCAGTATTGGGCCTTCGCTCATTTTTCCAAGGCGATCCGGCGGGGCGCGCAAGTGATTGCTTCCCACGGGGATTTGCACGGTATCGATCACGTGGCCTTTGAGAATCCGGACGGCGGCCGCGTGCTGGTCATTACGAACCAAGGGGATGGACGGGAGGTTGAGTGTCAGGTGGGGGCGCAAGCGCTGAACTTGACGGTGGATGCTGATTCCGTCACGACCCTGGTTTGGTGACTGCTATCTGAACCGCGCCGGGCTTCGCCCGTCCCCACACGAGCTCTCTTACTCGCCGCCGACCGTGAGGCCGTCGATGCGGATCGTGGGCGAGGCTACGCTGCCACGGAATTCCAGATCGCTGCCAATTTCGGAAATGTTGCAGAACATATCTTTGAGATTGCCCGCTACCGTGATTTCTTCGACGGGATAGGCCAGTTCACCGTTGACGATCCACATGCCGGATGCTCCGCGAGAGTAATCTCCGGTTACCAGGTTCGCGCCGTGACCTAGAAACTCGGTTACGTAGAGCCCATCTTTAATGTCGGCGATTATCTGCTTCGGCGCTTTCGGTCCCGGCTCCAGGAAGTAATTTCCCGGCCCGATGCCGGGCGTGCCGGCGAGTCCGCGAGAAGCGTTGGCGGTGGTTTCTAGGCCCAACTTCTTCGCCGTGTACGTGTTCAGCAGATACGACTTCAGAATTCCGTTCTCAATCACTACCGTACGGCGGGTGGGAATGCCTTCGCCATCGAAGGGCGTGGTGCCGAAGCCTCCGGGCATGGTGCCGTCATCGATTACGGTGACGTTCGGCCCGGCAATTTTTTCGCCTAGTTTGCCGGCCAGGAATGAGGCTCCGCGATAGACGGAGTCGCCATTTACGCCCTCGAAAATGTGTTCGAGCATGGAGCTTGCGACCATCGGATCGAGCACTACGGGCACATGCGCCGTCTTCGCCTTGCGAGCGCCGAGTCGTCGCAGGGTGCGGCGCGCGGCTTCTTTTCCTACCTGTTCCGCTGAGTCGAGCTTCGCCAGGCTGCGGGCTACCGAATACCAATAATCGCGCTGCATGCCCCCGTTCGCGTCCTGGGCAATTGGGACTGCCGCGACCGAACAATATGATCGGCGGTATTCGCCTACGAAGCCGTGAGAATTCGCCAGCACTTTTCTGCCGGTCGCGGCGTCGAACGATCCGCCTTCGGAGTTCTTGATGCGAGAATCGGCGTCGAGCGCGGCCTTCTCGGCGCGGCGCGCGTACTCGATGCGCTCGGGGCCGGGCAGCGAGTAAACGTCTTCGTGGTAGAGATGGAGGTCGCCGGATAGCGATCCGAACTTGCCGGCCTCGGGGATGCCCGAGTGCGGATCTTCAGAACAGATCTTCGCCAGTTCGAGCGCTGATTTCAGCATACGCTCCATGCCGGCAGCGGAAAAATCGCTTGAATATGTGCTGGCCGCGCGCTGTCCGAAGAAGACTCGCACGCCGATGGCGCGCGAGCCGGACTCTTTCAACGTTTCGACCTGGCCGAGGCGCACTACGGTAGAGAATTCGTCGCCTTCGCGGACTACGCATTCGGCGGCGGTGGCGCCGCCTTTCATCGCGCGGCGGACTACGTCGGTGGCGATCCCCTGCAAATCGGTGTCGAGCTTAGAGGTATGAGTTTCCAGAGTTGTTGTCATTGAAAAGTCAAAATCTACCACAGAGGGCACAGGGGACACAGGGACGCACAGGGAAAACCAACACTTTGTTCTTCTGTTTTTCTCCGTGACTCCGGCACTCTAGGGTGAAGATGTCGTTACTGCATGAATCCGCCAGTTTCGCGCTTTGCGGTGCCGCCGACGGTCATACGATCGATTTTAATTGTCGGGATGCCGACTCCTACTGGAACGGCCTGTCCATCTTTGCCGCAGGTGCCGACGCCTTCATCGAGTTTCAAATCGTTGCCGACCATGGAAACCCGGGTCAGCACATCGGGTCCGTTACCGATCAGGGTTGCGCCTTTGATTGGGGCCGTGATCTGTCCGTTTTCGATTAAGTATGCTTCCGATGCCGAGAAAACAAACTTCCCGTTCGTGATGTCGACCTGTCCGCCGCCGAAGTTCACGGCGTAGACGCCATTCTTTACTGAACGAATGATGTCTCCGGGATCGTCCTGCCCCGCCAGCATATAAGTGTTCGTCATGCGCGGCATCGGAATATGCTCATAGCTCTCGCGGCGTCCATTGCCGGTATCGGCTAGGCCCATGAGCTTCGAAGAGAGTTTGTCGCTGAGATATCCCTTCAGAATTCCGTTTTCGATCAGCACGGTTTCCTGCGTCGGCTGGCCTTCGTCGTCTACGTTTAAAGACCCGCGGCGCCACGGC
>DATFVD010000609.1:0-3688 GCA_035260505.1 Terriglobales bacterium | reverse complement strand
GTTCTATGCGTGATTGCGGGTGCGATTCTGCTGCAGTCGGGCTGCGGATCATCCAGTAGCGGCGTCAGCACCGGCGGGGGCACGGCGGCGGGAACGTACGTGGTTACAATTACGGGCTCTGCCGGAACGGGAGCGGCGCATCGCACTCAGGTGACTCTAACCGTGCATTAGAATTTGCGTAAGTTTCCAACCTCAAGCCTCCGCTCCGGCGGAGGCTTTTTTCTTTAGGGCGTGCCGCCCGAAACGGCAACCAGTAAAATGCAATGCGTGAAGGTTATTTCATATTGCGATAGCATTGTTCGGCTTGAGGCAGGCAGGCCGACGTCTATATGAGCAATGCATTCCAAGGAGATGTGCTGGCGGAAGAGACGCATTCCGGGCGGGTATGGAGTCTGATCATCCTCGTGGCTCTGATCTGCCCGGCAATCGGAGTGGCGCTGGTGCGATCGACCGCGGGACGCTGGGGGCTAGGGCTCGTTGCCGTCATCGCGATCGGTACCTTCGCAATCTCGTGGAGCGGGTTTCAGTACCGTTTTCTGCGGCACGGGATCGAGATTCGGATGCTTGGATTCCGATTGCGGTCGATTTCGAAGCAATCGATTGTGAGCTATTCGATCGAGTCTTGGACTTTAATGCGAGGCTATGGCATTCGCGGCGTGGGCAACACGCGCGCTTACGTGTGGGGAAACAAGGTCGTCCATATAAAGACTTCGAACGGTGACATTTTCCTCGGACATAGCGACCCGCAATGCATTGTGCGCGACCTGGACCTTGTTACGAGGGGTTAAGTGATGACCGCTGGCAAGGCTCAAATCCCTGGCAGTGCCCGGGAGAAACCCGGGCGTTTCGGGGCAGGAATGGAAGCGGGCGGAACCGGTTAGAATCGAAGAGTGCCTCTCATGCGCAAGGTCTTCCATTTTGACTCGCCCGCCGATCAGTACGTAGCCGACGCCGCCGTTCTCTGCTGCTTCGATCACCGCATCAGCACGGCCGTGCGAAAGTTCTTGAAGAAGCAAAGTATCGAGCGCGCCGATATGATCATCGTCGCCGGCGGAGCCAAGACCCTGGCCTCGCCGCGTAACGACTTCGAACAGGACTTCATCCTCGAACAGGTCCGCATGTCGATTCGCCTGCATCAAACCAAACGCGTGCTGGTCATGAGCCACTCCGACTGCGCGACCTACGGCGGCCTGGCGCATTTCAAAGGAGACCGCGACGCCGAAGCCGACCATCACCGCGGCGAACTTCTCCGCGCCGGAGAATTGCTCACCGCCAATTTCCCCAGCATCTCGGTCGAACCCTATTTCGTGAAGTTCGACGGAATCTGGGAAGTAAAAGGCAAGGACCATCTACAATCCGCGGCGCCGGAAGAACCGTCAGATACCGTCCGCGAAATCGCTTAACCGGCAAAACGGGGTCTTGCCTCATTCTGCCAATTGGCTTATTCTAAGTAGCCAGGAGGCCTATCGTGACTTCAAGCGTAATTGCCGAGGTTCTGGGCGGCAAGAAAGTCCTGGGACGCTCGATCAGGAATTTCGCCGAACTCGCGGAACTGATCCGCAAAGGTTTGCCGGCGGGCTCTCTCATTGTGCTGGGAGAAAAGCTCGATCTGAAGAATGCAGCCCTTTCCCAGAAACTCGGCATTCCACAACGAACGTTCACTCGACGCCTCAGCCGCCACTCGCGTCTTACGGTCGCCGAGTCCGACCGCACGGTGCGATTAGCGCGAGTGTACGCAACGGCGGTTGAGATGATTGGGAACGCAGGCAAGGCTGCGCAGTGGCTCCGCACCCCGAACCGCGCATTGGGAGGCGAGGTTCCAATCGATCAATTGGATACCGACCTGGGAACCAAAGAAGTGGAAAACATCCTCGGCCGTATCGCCTACGGCGTCTATAGCTGATGCGTCTCTGGAGGATTTGCCGCGCAGACCATGCTGCCGCCGCTTTCTCGGGCGAGGGCGCCCGGCTCTATGGGGGCCGCTGGAATAGTCACGGCATGAGAGTGGTTTACACTTCCCCGTCTCTGGCTCTGGCCGCGGTCGAAACTTTTGTTCACCTCGAACCGAATCTGCAGCCCGACGATCTGGTTTCGATTGAGGCAGAGATTCCCGACGAGATCGCAACCGAACGCCTTGATCTGAAATCTCTTCCCCGCAAATGGCATGAGCTGAGGGACGAATCACTGAGCGCATTCGGCGACCGTTGGATTCGTGCGGGCCACAGCATCGCACTGCATGTACCCTCCGCGGCGATTCGCGGCGAGTGGAACGTGTTGCTGAACCCGCAGCACTCCGATTTCCGCAACATCAAGATCGAAAAACCCAAGCCCTTCGAGTTTGATCTTCGAATGTTCCGTTGAGCCCGCGTCCCCGATTCCTGCTACAAATATGGACATATGAGAATTCTCTTCATCGGCGGGACGGGAGTCATCAGCACCGCCTGCACCGCACTCGCCGCCAGGCGCGGCCACGACGTCACGCTGCTGAGCCGGGGGCAGCATGCGGCGCAGCTTCCCGCAGGTGTCAAAACCCTTGTCGCGGACGTGAACGATCCTTCGCTGGCGCAGAAGCTGGAGCACGAATCGTTTGATGCCGTCGTCGATTGGGTCGCTTTTACCCCGGCCGACATCGAACGCGACCTCAAACTGTTCCGCGGACGCACCCGCCAGTTCGTGTTCATCAGTTCGGCCAGCGCTTATCAGAAACCGCAGACGCACTACTTGATTACCGAGGCGACTCCGCTGGCCAATCCGTATTGGGACTATTCGCGGAACAAGATCGCCTGCGAAGAACGTCTGCTGCAGGCCTATCGCGACGAGGGCTTCCCTGTAACCATCGTGCGGCCATCGCTCACCTATGGCGAAACCCTGATTCCACTGGTGCTCAACAGCTGGCAGCAGTCTTATACCGCGGTCGACAGAATGCTCCGCGGACAAAAGCTGGTTGTGCCCGGAGATGGTTCTTCGCTCTGGGTAATCACGCACAACACCGACTTCGCTAAAGGTCTGGTCGGCTTGCTCGGCCATCCGCAAGCCCTTGGGAACGCGTTTCACATCACGTCAGATGAAGTGCTGACCTGGGATCAGCTATTTCGCATTGTCGGCGCCGCGGTTGGCGTGGAACCGCAACTGGTGCACATTCCATCTGATTTCATTGCCGCGTGCATCCCCGAAAAGAAAGGGACGTTGATCGGGGACAAGTCCGTGAGCGTGGTCTTTGACAACAGCAAGATCAAACGCTTTGTTCCGAGCTACAGCGCCACGACTAGTTTCACCGAAGGGGTTCGACAATCTCTGGCGTGGTTCAACGCCGACCCCTCGCGGAAACAGATCGACCATCAGGTCAACGCCGCCATGGACAAACTGATCTCGGCATATGAGAAGGGGATGAGCGACGCGGTGAGAAGCTTCGCGTAAAGCGAACAACAATTACGCGCTGGCTTTGTCGATAAGAGGAAGTGGCTTTTCGACCGCCGACGTCTCCAACTCCAACTGCTCCTGTCCGCTGAGCGCGGAGACTTTTCCACGATAACTTTTCAGGTGCCGCTGCGCGGTCTCGAACGCTTCCTGCGCTTTGTTCAGATTCTTGCCGACATTTTCAAACTGGCTCTGGAAGAAGTCGAACGACTTCTGCGCTTTGCCAAGTTCGGCGCGGCTCTTCTCGAAGCGGCTCGCGACTTCGTACCAT
>DATFVD010000608.1:0-10830 GCA_035260505.1 Terriglobales bacterium | reverse complement strand
GCCGCCGATTCCGGCTCAGTTGAGACTTCCGCGAAGCCCGTTTCTGGCCAACTTCCCGGTTGCCGACGATCCGCCAGTCTCAGATGATCTATCTCAAACTATCGAAGGTTTAGCCTGATCCGCCTGTTGACATAAAACAGTCCCTGCAAGTTCTCGGATATGCTAGAAGCGAGTGCAGGCACATGGGTTGTCGGCCCGGCTGGCGGCGACGATTTTGTTGCATCGAGGTCGGTCTAAACAAGGATTAGTCCGCAGAAGGGGACGCGATGAAGCGCACGTGGACGATCATAGGGGTAGGCGACGTGCCGGACAGCTTCAAATGGTACCAGGCGCTATTCGGTCAGCCAGCTACCCTTCCTGCCCATGATTACTTTGGGCAAATCCTCGATTCAGATGGAACTGTCTTGCTCTGCCTCCACGAGTGGGGCGCCCACGAGCATCCCTCTTTGACGAGCCCAGATCGCGGGACACCCGGCAACGGCCTCGTGTTGTTCTTCCGTGTCGATGATTTCGACCTGGCGCTTCAAAGGGCACGCTCTCTCGTCACTCGGCTCGAAGAGGAGCCACACGTGAATGCGAACACTCAAACCAAGGAGTTCTCGCTCCAAGATCCGGACGGATATTACGTTACGATCAGTGCGCTCTCTGCGGCCTGACAAGGCGCTGCAGCTGCCGAGCGCTAGCCTGGGCTTCATGGGGCAGAGTGCCCATTCCGTTAGGGAGCGCATCGCGGAGTTTCGATTATTCTGATCGAGTCACGAGATAAGCGAAAGTTATCCCGGGAATGTCTTCTCAACGACGCGGACCCCAAGTCGGCTTGGAGAGAGGTGGAAGCAGCGGAATCACGCGATTACGATTTTTTCGGACCAAGGGTCTGGTAGATCGCCGGGGCTCCCCTCCGCGTGAGTAAGAGGTACTGCCGCCGGCGGAACTTCGCTCGGAACTTCGACCTCTTCCTGCTTTGCGGCGGGTGGAGAGATGACGCGAACGTCGATCGGTAAGAGATCGATGTTCTGAGCAGCCCACTTTGCCGCCAATCCGTTCAGAGGACTCTTCGTGTTGTATTCCTGGTAGGCGATCATCCGTCCGAGCCGGATAATCAGATCATCGAGACGTTCCGAAGCAGCCCAGAAATCTCCCGTACATACCATGGACTCGTCGAAATTCGGATGGAAAACCGGCGTCAGCATCCGGCACTGCGGGGCGCGCCGGGGATAACCAAGCGAGAGATTAATTTCCAGCACATGCTGGTCGCGTTCCAGGATCTCTCCAGAGGGCGAGACGAACAATCCGCGGATGTTGTAAGTGAAGCGATATACCTCAGGCGGAATGCCGGCCTTTCCCGTGATCTGGATCAGCGGCCAGTTACTTAGACGAGCTTCCAACGTCTGTTCGTCCAGTAACAGCCGTCGGATGCGAGGAGAAGGCATATCAGTTTACCGGCCGCTCTCAGCTACGATATCACTCCTGTCTTCTTCCAGCGTGCAATACGGTTGACATGATATTGGATATAAATCGTGCTGAAGAAGAAGGTCATAGCTCCGCTCATCTGGAGACCCATTTTCTCGGTCCAGTTGTAATATTCCTCCATTGCGGCTTTTATGCTGAAGATACCCACCAGGTAGACAATCGCGCCGGCGATGATAAAGAGCCCTCCGAGTGCCGCGAAGGACTTGTTGGTCATGATGACCAGTATCCCGGCAATCACCCCGGCTGGGTACATGGCAACGAGCACCATCGGTTTATTGTTATTGATCAGTTTGCGCGCCCAGTTCGCGAGCACCAGCGCCCAGATCATATTGAACAACTGCCGCGTTATGACATCGAACAGCAGAACAAAGCCCCAGTGCAGATTCGGAGCCAGGGGAACGAGTTGCAAGGGTGTCTCGGGAGCTGTGTCCCCAGAGGGCGTGGTGGAGGGAATGTTACCCAGAACCTGCGAAACGGGGGCCCAATCCGTCATGCCCTCGCTTTGAGTCAAGTCCTCGGGCGCTATATTTCCCGCCTGCACATAGCGCTGCAATTCTGCCAGAGTATACGGGCCGAACTTTTCATCACCTCGCTTTACGAAGTACTGCATAAGCTCCCCCTAGGAACTGAATTGGACTCCGTTGTGGTCGCAATCGACGGTACAGATATCAATGATGGCCCAAATCCAAGTCATCGGGCTTCCGAAACCGAATGTAAGAACGGTAATCGCTAATTGTGCGCCAGCTTTCTTGTAATACCCGGCATACCAGTTATGCGCACCCAAGGGACCGAGCAGGGCGCCGAGAATCATAAAGCCCATACGATTTTTTGGTTCGGCCGCCGATGGCGGCGGCTGCGGACCCGCCGTAATGGCCGGAGCAGTGTCGTAAGACGAAAACATCGAGGGGACAATCCGGTTCGCAATCTCCCGCAGTTCATCGGTTGTCATGGCCCGTACGGGGGGCGGCGGAGCTGGAGCTGCGGCAGGAACTGGGGGATTCACAACGGTCTCGGTACCTGCATTCATCAAGTCGGGAGTCGAAACACTAAGTTTCGGCTCTTCGGGAGGCGCGTACTTACATCCAAATATCGTGCATCCCTTGTTTTCTTCGTAACAGTCCTTGTGATGTGGAGTCTCACAGCCGCTACAAGTGATCGACTCGTCCGAATCCGAGATCGGCCCCTGGCAATACGGACATAGAGGAGCGGTCACGCCCGGTGCTTCTCCTTGTAACGGAAACAATAGCGCCCAACCTGCAACAAGTCGCCATCTTGAAGCACTCGCGTGTGAATCGAGTGCCCGGAAAAGGAAACATTGCCGGTCGCCCGAATTTGTACCCGAGCGCCGCTGATCTCAATGACTGCGTGCTCCGGGAGAATACTCGGATCCTTGAATAAGTAAATGTCGGATTCCTGGCGACTCCCGATGGCCGTTCGATTCTTGTAGAGAATAAATTGCTTTCCGGCCAGCGGCCCGGCAGTCACATACAGCCAGCGGTCTTTAAGAGCGCTCTCCACCAGACCCATGCCGACGCCAGTAGCAACGCCGACGAGCGCGAACCCGACCGCCCGGCTGACTGCGCCCCCGTGGGTCACCATCGCGATTGGATTAAATACGATTCCACCGATACCCGCTCCAATAATGCCGCCGAGAACTCCGTATTTCCCTTTTTTCGAAGATTGGCCCACGATTCCATACACCAAGCCGCCCGCTGCCCCGAAGACCATCCAGGCGATTCCCCGAGCGAGCCAAAGAGCGGGGTTTCTTTCGGTCGTGGCTCCGAGCTCGATGCAAATTCGTATGCCGATCGCATAGATCATGTTCGCACCGAACGAGAAACAAAATCCGAGCACAAGGCCCAGAGGAAGGGAGAGAATGCCGCGCAGGGCCGCTTTTTTCACGGAACGTTCGACCGTGCTTTCAGCGATCGCGAACCCAAACGACATCAGAGTGATAATCAAGGGAAGCATCAAGATGTCGCCCCAGCCTTGGGCGTGCGGTCCATCGACAAAGCCCGGTTCCGCGATCGCCCACCCCGCTAGTGCTCCCAGAATCCCCGCAATCCCCAGATAGAACCAACCTTGCAGGAAAATGCTGCCGCGCTCCTCCGGCAGGACTGGGCCTTGCTCGGCGGCTTCGGTGACCGTGCCATAAGATTTAGCCCCGCCGGGAACAGTGGGGATGGGTGCAGGCTGGAGATCGGGAACGGCAATGTTTGCCAAGTCTTCCAACGTGATCTTGATGCCCTCTTTGTTGCTACCGTTGGTCATGGTCATTGGCCCCCTTTCCCGCATCGGTCGGGTTTGGTTTCGAAGGCGGAGTCGAGGATGTCCCCTGACCGTTTTGCGGCGAAGCCGCGCCGGGTTTCTCCGGTTCGGACTGGCGAAGCTGGAGTGGTTGGCCGGTGATCGGGTCGACCGGGACCGGAACCAGTACGACGCGCTGGAAAACGTACCAGCCAATCGCCAGGCCGAGTAACAGCACCGACAAATGAGACAGGATCGTAACTGTAAGCTGGGTCAACGACACCATCTCGGAGTCTTTTTGCTCAGGTTCCCATTGCTCTTCGCCGACTGGTTTGTTGTCCTCTTGTGCTGGCAGTTGTGCGTCCAGTCGCGCGTCGAGGGTCGGCTCAGGACGGCCGCCGACATCGGCCGCCTTGCCGCCTTGGCGGTCGATGATCCGAATATGAGTGAGTCGTTCAATTCGTCCGCTCACCCAGCCAAAACATCCTTCTTCATCCGAATGCGGGTCACAAACCCATGCGACCTGTTTCGGAGAAGAAAAGAAATTCTTGTGAATGAACGTATCGTGGTCGGACAGGAAGATCCCAAAACCGGGATGAGAATGATACCAACCCACGATCCGTTGGTTGGGATACTGCTGGTCTTTGACCTTATAGATGTGCTCCCAGGTATCCTGGGTGAAAGTAACGTGTGCGCCGGCTTGCTCCGCGTTCAAGCCGCTAATGCAAGCCTCAACCTCCATGCCGTCGCTGCTCTCGCTGCCCACCAAAACACCACAGACTTCGGTCTTGATGCTGGAGCGAGCGTGCCGTCGTATCTGGCAAATCACATCACTGCCCACCGCCACCCAAGGGCGCTCGCCGTCTTTTTCTCGGTCTCTGGATCTGTTACTCATGCCAGGCTCATCTCTGATGCGAGCGAGCCCAGGACCTGCGAGGAATCGCCGTACGGAATGTACCCGATCTCGCGCTTCGAAGAGCGCGCAACAAAAAGATCCAGCAACGGCAGACCGAGCTGATCGAGCCGCCGGTAACCGAAATCCTCACTTCCCGAAAAGCCGTGGATAGAAACGACGGTACACAAATGACCGTCCTTTTTGCACCTCGCTTCCTGCAGGCGCACCTTCCCCGCCGGAGCATACATCTCTTGCTCGCCTCCGCAAGATGGGCAGACCAGCCTCTGAATAACATCGCGGCTGAATTCAATCACCACGCCATCCGAGCCCACATCGGCTCGCGCCCGTTGAAGCAACTGAACAAGCGTCAAATCGCGGGAACTCTCCGGCATGTGCACGATGTCCGGCACCGTGTAGTGACTCATGCAATCGGGATTCTCGGTGTACTCCACGGTGTACGAGGAGTGATTCAATCCCTCGAAGACGTAACCCTTGCCGGTGAGTGTGGGAAGACCGTGAATCATCTTGACGGCCTCCTGCACCTGGATTCCGGCGATCACTGACGAGATGGTCGGGGTGGTCGGCGTTTTGCCTTCGTCATTCGGCTCAAGAGCGAGCAAATTGCAGGACATGCGCTTGTCGAGTAAGGCCCAATCGACCTCTCCGAGCGTGCATTCGTAGCACGGAGGAGCGCCGGGGACGAACACGCGCACAACCCCGTTGATGCCTTCGATCGCCCCATCAAACCACGGCCGGTTCACTTTCCACGCGGAACGGTTGATCCATAGCCGCGCCTCGCGGTTATCAAGACCTGCGAGAATGACATCGCTCCATTCAAAGAGACCGAGACCACAACCGTGCACCACGTTTTCAACCAGGGGTTGGACGAAGGAATCAGAAGCGATCTCCCGATAAGCATCGGCGGCAACGTTAGCTTTGCATTTGCCGATGTCATGGCTGCGATACAGAATGGTTCGCGAGAGATTCGACTCGTCGATGCGATCCAGGTCCACGATCACCACTTTGCGGAAGCCAAGCAAAGCTGCGTTCTTTAGGATCTCGTTTCCGAGAGCGCCAGCTCCGACAACCAATAACCGGCAATTAGCGATCCTGGACTGGTCCCACCAGGGGATGAGCCGGAAACGGCTGAACCGGTCGTCCTGGATGGCTGCTCGGTTTACCGGTTCCACTGGGCGCCTGCCGTAATTTCTGGCTGGAGTCGGAGGATGTCACCATCTTGAACCTGGGCTTGAGCCAGGGTTTGACTATCCTGTATCTGCCTGCCCGAATTCTTATGATGAAACTTGTAACTCAGCGGGGCTCCGTCGGGACCATTGGTTGGAAGTCGCAATTTCTGCACCAGGACCGCGACGATTTTGTTGCACGGCGCGTCGTCAGGAAGTTCGACCGGTACGCGCTTGTTTTCCGTGGAGTCGTAAACCGTTACATTGATATTTGCCATCGGTAAGTATCCGCGAACGAAGTCTGGTAATAACGCCCAATAAGCTCGGCTTAGTTGGGCTGTTTCCAGCGAGCCTGGAAGTCTATCAGGCGCTGGTGCCCCGAGCCAAAGAACTTCCAGCCGGAACCTTCGAGTAAGGCATCTGCGCGCACCGCAAAGTTGATATTCTCTGCGTTGGGGTCGTTGCCCTTGTCGATGACTGATGTGACGATGGCAACCAGATTCCCTCTGTCATCAAAGACCGGGCCTCCACTGTTGCCAGGACTAGCCGGAGCTGTCATCTGGATGATGCGCTCGTCGGTGCGCGAAATCACTCCCGTGCTCAGACTGAAGCGCAGACCTTCCGGATGGCCGATCACAAAGATGCTTTCTCCCTGGGTAACATCACTGGCACTGGCAACGGGCTGGGAGAACTCTCCCTGCCCTGACTCCCGGGGAACCCACAGCAGAAGAAGATCAAGGTCCTGACGTTGAGCTACCACTTCGGCGTGTGCCCATGTTCCCGAAGCAGTGGCCACCAAAGCATTGAGTTCGTCTTTTCCGGCTTCCCGAAACGAGCCCGACATCACATGGCGTGCCGTCACGAACAAGTACCCAGCCGAGGTGGCTTGCAGAAGCGCGCCGGCGCCAAAACTGCCTGAAGCGATGTCGCGATCGTGAAACCATGAGCGATGCTCGGGAGCAATTACCGCCACGAGGGGTTTGAGTTCAGAGGAGACATCTTTTGCCGACATCGCGATAGAAGCGGGTAGACGCGGGAAATTGGTTTTCTCGTCGAGCTCAGCGAGATTTCGACTGACAAAAGAAGGAGGGGGTACGAGAGATACGAACAAGATCGCGGCCGCACAGGTGAGCAGAGCGCTGGCGGTCAACAGTGTTGCCAGAAATCCGGTCCAGGCATGTCGCGCCCTGGGTGGCATTCCCCGCATTGCAAAACGAAGAATGATCGCGATCACGCACAACAACGGAAGCACCAGCGCAAGGGGCCACATCGTCAATTTGGCCCACCAGGAAACCGGTGAGGGCAGCCGCGGCTCCAATCGCGCGGGCCCTTCCGGTAGTGGAACGGTTTCTGCCACCTCGGCGGCGCTGATAACTATCTTTTCCATTGGTCGAGTAGCTCGGGGGAACTAACAGGGAGGCAATTCTTGGGTATTTCCAGGAAAAATGCAAGGACTGTTTCGCAAATAGCGACGGTGACAGCTGGATCAGCCGGGGTATCGACCTTACCGGGGTAAGTGACTAATTACTGCAGGCTCAGGATCATCTTGCCGCGCTTATCGAAGTTGATCCGCAGCGCGTTTTCCCGACCGCTGGCAAATTCACCCTCCACCGTAGCGGACTGGCTGGAGATGGATCCGCCGGAGGCCACCTCCACTCGAAGACGGTGTTTCCCCGGGGATATTTGCACAGCGTGGAATTCATGGCCCTGGACATGATGGAACACGACCAAATGTTTCTTGTCCGCACCTGCCAAGGGGTGGGTGTAAGTCAGGAGATCATCCACCCAGATCGACAGATGTGCCTCCGCGAATTTGTGCTCGACCTCGATTTCCAGCACTGCCGAAGAAGGTGTCCGTGAAATTGTTGGTGAGCTTGCGCGGGCGGCTTTCATAGAAGGCGGATAGGTTCGGCCTGCTGAGACCGGCTTCGGGAGCTTTGTCACGATTGGCGTCACCGCTGCGGGAACAGAAGCAACTGCAGTCGCTGCTGCCGCTGGCGTCGCAGCCATTTCGACCGGGGCGAGCCTCCCAGATGGGAGCGGCCCGGCGGTTCGGGGTAACCTACGGGGGCCAAACGAAATAACCCAGAGCCCAAAAATGAGAAGCCCAATCAACGCCAAGGCACCGGCAAGAGACTTCCTCCGGAACCCCTCCAGCGAGTTCTCCGGGGCATCGTGATCGTACTCCAGTGCCAGGGAGCGCGCGCTAGACAGGATTTGTGCCGCAATCCACGGTTCTCCCAGGGACGATTTGGCTCCATCATTTGCGGTTTGGGCGACGGCCCTGATGGTGGGTGAACCTGGCAACTTTCCTCTGTTGCACGGCTCCCGTCCTTCCCGCAGGTCCTGGATGTCTTGCACCATTTCCATAGCGCTTTGATAACGGTCCGCGGGATCTTTCGCCATCGCTCGCGCAATGATGTAATCAAGGCCCGGCGGTAACTCAGTATCTAGAAGGGTGGCCGGTATCGGGTCGCGATTCACTACCTTGAACGAGACGGTGAGGGCGCTGTTGCCTTGAAAGGGCCTATAACCGGTCAAGACTGTGTATAGGAGCACCCCTAAAGAAAACAAGTCTGACCGTCCATCCACGTCTTCGCCATTCAATTGTTCCGGCGACATATAGGCGGGGGTGCCTAAGGCACGTCCCGCCAGCGTCTGATTTGCGAGATTCAATTTAGCTACTCCGAAGTCGGCGATCTTGGCACGCCCATCTTCGGTCAGGAGGATATTGGCAGGCTTCAGATCGCGGTGAACCACTCCTTGGCCGTGGGCACAATCCAGCGCTTCCGCCAGTTCGAGCGTCAGCCGTAGTGCTCTCTCCACCGGTAATTTATGGTCGCCCCGAGACAACAGTTTTTCGAGGGATTGGCCCCCAACATATTCCATTACGATATATGGAGCGCGCGTCTCTGGCTCCTCGCCGACATCGAAGATGGTTACGATTCCGGGATGCGACAGGCGGCCCGCAGCTTCCGCTTCCCGAATGAAACGTTCGCGATAGTCTCGCTCCTCTTCCTCGGGCTGGCCAGCCAATGAAATGGTCTTTACCGCGACGACGCGGTTAATCTTCGGGTCGCGCGCTTTATAGACAACACCCATGGCTCCCCGACCCAGTTCGGTGAGGATCTGGTACCGCCCGAAACGTTCGCTCCTGCGAGTGTTCATAGGTGTTATCAGCGATTTCAGACTTTCATGGTTTCAGAGTTCGTGCGACCTCGCCAGCCCGCCGCCGCTTCCCTCTCGTCGTCTGCCATGACTCCTGACGCGGTAGTGGCAAGCACACCTATTACGTTCTTGTTCAGCGCGGCCCGGCTCCTGCCAAAACAGACTCCTGGTCTTTGGACTTTCTGGTTACTCCCGCTATCAGGACATACCTTTCCTGCACCGCTTCTCAAGCGGGCGCGAGAGGGGGGCTACGGCGCCCGTCAAATATTGTCTACTCGCAGGCGGAATCGTTCCAAGTTACCGACGTGTTCGTCACCGGGTCACTTGCGATAACTGTAAATCCCGACTGTATAACGGCCGAAATCGCGTTTCGGCAAAGAATCGGGGTATTAAGGCGCTGGAAGGCGCAAAAATCGGTGTAGGCGGCGCGTTTTTTGGGCCCTCGGGGTCGGTCATGCGCCCGGGTTCCGGGGTAAATCGGCACAAAAAAGAGGCCGAACCTGGGAGTCCGGCCTGAAGGGTGGGTGTCTGAGTACAGTATTGTAAAACGGTCTCGAAGGTCGAACGTCGTGGTTTCCGACCCAACCCCTTGCCGCATGCCTGACTTCCAGACTCAGCCAACCTACCTGTTTACGTTTTCCATAACTATCCACTTTTATACATTTTCGACAATCTTTTTGAGTAACACTATTCCTTGATTCCTGAAGAGAGGTAGTGCCGGATGAGTCCGACCGAACAAACTGTGGCTCATAGAGTCCTGCTGGTAGATGACGATGATGCCGTTCTCGCGATGATGAATGCGACCCTTACGCGCAAGGGTTTTGACGTAGTCGCTGTCTCCAGTGTTACGGACGCCTTGAGACATATTGCGACCGAGAGCTTCGACGTACTCATCACTGACCTGCACATGCCGGACCCGGGTGATGGTTTTACGGTGGTTACCGCGATGCGCCACTCCCAACCAGATGCACTTACGCTGCTAGTCAGTGGCTATCCCGACGTGCAGAGCGCCATGGCCGCTATCCTTCTGGAGGCGGATGAAATCCTCGTGAAACCGTTCGAAGTCGGCAGACTAGCCGAACTCGTCCGCGACAAGATGGCTACTCGAAGGCCTGCGGCGCGGCCGGCAAAGGAAAGAGTGAGCGCGATCCTGCAGCGCTGTATTCCCGCTCTCATCGGAGACTGGTTGGCGCGGGTAAACCAGGCGCGTGAACTCAACTACATTCCGCTTAGCGATGACGAGCGTACTGGACATCTTCCCAGGCTGGTTCAAGATCTGATTCTCCGCCTGAGCAAGCCCAGCGCCACCGCGAAGGACAGCGATGCCGCCTTTTCCCTCGCTGCCGTAGCCCACGGCAAACTGCGATACCTGCAAGGCTACACTCCCGCGATGCTGGTCCACGAATCACGGATACTCCAGGTGACCCTCTTCGGGACGTTGCAGCGTAATCTGAGCTTTCTGGATTTCAGCGTGCTGTTACCCGATGTTATGACTATCGCGGATGAAGTGGATGCGCAGCTGACACAGTCCATGGACAGCTACATGAAAGTCATGCAGAAGGCAGTCGTCGCGTAGCTGAGGCACCGTCGCATCTCAAGCGTCGCCGTTTTCGATGCTGCTCACGACTGAGGTTGATGCAGCCTCTTTTTCATTGATGCGGTCGACTGGCGCAGAACTTCGATGAATGCAGTTGTGGCGCAGGAAAGTGTTCGGTCGCGACGGTAGGCAAGTCCCAGCTCGCGAAAAAGCTCGGCGTCCTCCAGATCAATCAGTTTGACTCTACCGGCGGCCACTTCATCGCGGGCAAACGACGCGCTGATGAGGGACACTCCGAGATCGGCTGCCACAAAGCTCTTGATCATGCC
>DATFVD010000607.1:0-4259 GCA_035260505.1 Terriglobales bacterium | reverse complement strand
GGGATGAATTTCCGTTTCGCCTTGCCGTAGCAGCTTAAGTCCCGAATAGACGAGCAAAGCGCCGAATGCGTAGGTGATCCAACTGAAGCGGTGGATCAGGCCAACGCCCGCAACGATGAAGACACCGCGCATGAGGAGCGCCCCGAGAATTCCCCAGAACAGCACCTTGTGCTGGTGCTCGTCGGGCACTTTGAAATAGCGGAAGATGACCAGAAACACGAACAGGTTGTCGACGCTGAGCGACAGCTCGATTACGTAGCCGGTTACGAACTGCAACGCGTGAGCCCGCCCGTGCCAGAACAGCTCGATCACCGCGAATGCAGCCGCCAGCGCGATCCAGACTCCCGACCAGGCGAGCGCTTCGTGAAAACTGACGCGGTGGGAGCGGCGATTCAGCACGCCCAGGTCGAGCACCAGCATCGCCACCACAAACAGGTTGAAAAGAATCCAGAAGACGAGCACAGGGAATGGTACAGCAGGTGACAGGTGACAGGTGTCAGGTGGCAGGTTTCAGGTGTCAGGAAACCCCTGCGGTCGGTAGACCACCTGCACCAAGAGAAACGGCAGGCTCTTCCTGAGATCTGAAACCTGCCACCTGACACCTGCCGTTCTACGCTGGCGTCAGTCCATACTTCTCTTGCAGACGCCGTTCCATGGTGCGGAAGATCAGGCCGTCCACCGCGTAGCCGAGGATGATGATCAGGATCATCACCGCCATGACCTGGTTCATATCGCTCAGGTCGCGACCCATCATCAGCAACTGGCCCAGCCCGAGACTGAGAAAAATCATCTCGGCCTGAATCAGCGAGCGCCACGCAAACGCCCACCCTTGCTTCATTCCATTCACGATGAACGGCAAGCTCGCCGGTAAGAGAACGGACCAGAAGAGGCGGAAACCGCTCGCTCCCAGATTGCGCCCCGCCATGCCGTAGATTTTTGGCATCTGCTTGCGGCCATCTTCCATCGCGATGGTCACCGAGAGCAGCGAACCCATCAGTACGACAAAGAGGATGGCTTTTTCCGTCAGTCCGAACCAGAGAACGGCCAGCGGAATCCAGCAGATGCTCGGCAGCGACTGCAAACTTACCAGCAATCCGCCCAGAGTTTCCTCCAGAAATTTGTTGCTCGACACGGCTAAGCCGAGGATCATCCCGAGTACAACCGACAGGCTGTAGCCGATAAGCATGCGCTTCATGGTGACGGCGATGCCAATCCAGAAGCTGTGGTCGGCAAAGCCGTCCCACAAAGCGCGTCCCACTCCCCACGGCGGAGGAAAAAGATAGGGCGGCCACACACGCAGTTTCGCTACCAGGGCCCAGATGCCTAGAAGAACGGAATAGAAGATTACCTGCTTAGCGAGCTTTTTCATCGGCGTACTCCGCTTCCAGGGACTTGTTGATTTCGTCGCGCAGGCAATTCAGAATCTCCCCCGCCGTACGCGCGACGTCGGGTTGTTCCATGTGGCGCGGCCGCGGCAGGTTCACCGAAAATTCCTGCTTCACTCGTCCCGGACGGAACGTCAGCAACGCCACGCGATCGCCCAGCCTTACCGCTTCGCGCACATTATGCGTAACGAAAATGATGGTGCGGCCGGTTTCGGCCCAGATGCGCTCTAACTCGTCGTGCAGAAGATCGCGAGTCTGGGCGTCCAGCGCGGCGAATGGCTCGTCCATCAGCAGGACGTCGGGCTCGGTCGCCAGCGCTCGCGCCAATGCGACTCGTTGCCGCATGCCACCCGAGAGCTGATGGATGTAGCTCTCTCTGAACTTCGAAAGATGGACGAGGCGCAAGTAATACTGCACCTTTTCCTCACGCTCGGCTTTGCTGACGTTCTTCATCTTCATGCCGAACTCGACGTTCCCGCCGACCGTCAGCCAGGGAAACAGGCCGAGTTCCTGGAAGATCAGGATGCGATCAGTTCCCGGCCCATTCACCGGCGTGCCATCCACCAGAACCTTCCCCAAGGTCTGCGGATGCAGCCCGGCGATCAGGTGCAACAGCGTGGACTTTCCACATCCCGAGGGACCGACGATGCAAAGAAACTCTCCCGGCTTCACCTCAAGATTGATTTTGTCGAGCGCCAGCAAACGCTCCCCTGAAGTCGTCTTGTAGCTGAGCGAGATTTCATCCAGCGCGACTTTCGGGACAACCATCTCGGCGACCGGGTGCCCCGGAAACGTGGCTACCGAGGAAACCGGTTTTCCGTGAAGCACACTCGCACGCACTCCGCTACGAGGGCCAACCGGGACTGGCGAGGGATACGCATTTTGAGGTCTCGTGCTCATTGGATCGCCTTCATTGGATTGCCTTCTTCCCTTTTTCCGCCAACACCTGGTTGAGGAGCGAAAGATCGTACAGACTCGATAGATCCGGCATCTCGCGCCCAAGAAAACCGGCGTCAAATGCGGACTTGGCGGCATTCATCAGCGACCCGCGCAAAGGGTCATAAGTCGCCTGCAAGCGGCCGAAAGCTTCATCCAGCACGGAGTCCGGCAGCGCCTTTCCGGTCTCTTTTGCGATCTGCTGGTTGAGAAGTTTTTTTGCCTCGGGCAAGTGGCCGTTGATCCAGTCCGTCAATTCCACGTGGGCGCGGATCCAGTTCTTCACCAGATCGGGATGTTCCTTCAGAAACTGCGTGCGCACGATCAGATGAGCGGTAATAAACTGACCATTCGGCCAGAGCGTCCGTTCGTCAAGAAACAAGCGGCCGTTCCCTTCCTTGATCAACCGCGTTGCCCAGGGCTCGGGCGCCCACGCGCCATCCAACTCCTTCTTGAGGAATAGCGTCAGCTGGTCAGGATTCGCCAGCGGAATGACCTGCACGTCCCCGCCCTTGTCGGTCGTCTTCATGCCGTGCGCTTTCAACCATGCGCGCAGCGCGACGTCCTGCGTATTGCCCATTTGCGGTGAGCCGACCTTCTTACCATGGAAGTCTTCCGGCTTCTGAATGCCGGAATCGCTGCGCACCACCAGCGCAGCTCCCCCACTGGTCGCACCCGCAACAATCCGCAGCGCTTCTCCGTTGGAGCGAACGTAGCCGGAGATCGCCGGGTTCGGACCGATGTAGGTCATGTCAATCGCCCCGGCAAATAGGGCTTCAATTGCCGAAGGCCCGGCGTTAAAACTCTTCCAATCGATCTTGACTTGGGGCCCCATCGCTTTCTCGAACCACCCGTTGTTCTTGCCGACCATCGCCTGCGGATGCGTGATATTGGGAAATGCGCCCACCCGAATAGAACTTTGCGCGCCAGCCAGCGCACCTAGTAAAAAAACAAATAACGCGGAAACAAAGAAATCTCGCTTAGTCATGGCCCTCGCCTTGAGCCAACATTGGCAACACAATGGGCTCGGCTTTCTTCCGGTTGGTCTTCCTGTTAATGAGCTTCGGACGGGAGCCAGCAGGCCCGCGACTGATCAGATCGGCGAGCGTGGTATTCTCCAGAATCCCGGCGGCCGCATCCCGTACTTCCAGAAACACTCTGTACAGTGCGCGATGGTGGGAATCGCGATCGATCAGGGTGCGCAACTGATCCGCATCCCCAAATGGAGCGAGCGGCCCGTCAATCAGACGGATGATTTCGCTTAAACGGATCTCGGATGGCGAGCGGCGCAACTGGTATCCGCCTTTGGCGCCGCGCACGCTCTCCACGATGCGCGCGTTCTTCAGTTCCAGAAGAATCAGCTCGAGAAACTTTTCCGGCAGATTTTCTTCGTAGGCAATGTCGCGAATCCGGATCGCACCCTGGGTGTTGCGCCGGGTCAGCACCATCATCGCCTGCAACGCATACAACCCTTTTTGGGAAATCTTCATGGTACCCTGCTCCCGACTATCCCTATGTTAGTGATAGGCATTGTAGAAATGCAAGCGCAGTACCAAAGCAATTAAATTTCCCGAAATGCGCCAGCCCTGTGATTTCAGCTAGTTACCGCTGGAAGATGAGTCTCGAAGAGTGGCGGCTGTGCAAGGCTTTTCACTTTTAGGCAAGGGGAAGGCCTGTGACGGACACTGCTTTCAGGATCGGAACCAGGCTTAGCGGAAACGCAAAATCTCGACCGTGATGTTGTCCGGTCCGCCGCGTAGACGAGCCAGTTCAATCAACTGGCGGCCCGCTTGTTCAGCGCTTTTATTTTCCACAGCGCCAAGAATCTCCGAGTCGCGTACCTGCCCCCACAATCCGTCGCTGCAGATGAGGAGGACGTCCTCCGGGCGCAGCGGCGCAGGCTGTGCGGGCGAGTCCATGATGAGATCGGGGTTCGTG
>DATFVD010000606.1:0-3736 GCA_035260505.1 Terriglobales bacterium | reverse complement strand
CGCCTGGCAACTACGAACTAACGGTTCGCGCGCCCGGCTTTGAGCCACTCATCTTGAAAAGTGTTCAGGTTCAAATCACCGAGGTAAGCCGGCTGAAGATTCAGTTGACGATCAAGGGCGCAAAGGAACAAATCACGGTGAGCGCCAGGCCCCCACTCCTGCAAACGGAGAATGCCACCCTCGGAAGAGTCATTGACCAGGAAACTATAGTCAACTTGCCTCTGGTCAATCGGAATTACACCGAAATTCTCGGCCTGACGGCTGGAACGAACGCCGATGTCGTGGATGCGACCCAACTGGGGGCCGGGAGCCAAGAGATCCGCGCCAATGGTGCAAGAAGTGGCGACAACAACTTCATGTTCAACGGCGTGGATGGGAATAGTTATAGCTCCAACATGACCGAGGTTACTCCTTTCGGTGGCGCAGGCATTGCGATCCCCGCACCGGATACCATTCAGGAGTTCAAGGTCCAAAATTCCCTCTATGATGCCCAATACGGCCGCGGTGCAGGCGCCAACGTAAATGTCGAAACTAAATCGGGCACTTCGGAGTTTCATGGAAACGTCTATTACTTCGGCCGCAATGAGGCACTGGACGCGAACAATTTTTTTGCGAACGCAACGGGAGTACCAAGAGGAGAATTTCGGCGCTCCCAACCCGGCGGCACTGTGGGTGGGCCGGTACCGTGGTCGAGGAAACGCGGCTTCTTCTTCGTTTCGTATCAAGCCACGCGGGACATCAATGGAGCGTCACTGGCTAGCAGCGTTCGTTCATTCAGTCTTCCTCCCATACCACTGATCCGCACGCCAGCATCCCTGGGAGCGGCATTTGGCGGCCAAACTGGGGCATTCGGAGGCGTGGCTGTGGCGTCGGACGGCTCGAACATAAATCCGGTGGCGCTCAATCTCTTGAACGCGAAGAACCCCGATGGAACACTTGTCATTCCTAGCCCGCAGACTACAGGGAGCGGTGTCAACTACACCGCGGTGCTGCCGGGACACTATAACGAAGATCAGTTCAATACGAACTTCGACGTCAAATTGCGCACGGCGGATCACTTGTCGGTAAAATTCTTCTTTTCCAATTCGAATCAGGATGTCCCCTTCTCCGGGGCTAGCGTGCCCGGCTTTCCAGCACTCCGTTCCTTTGGGAACCGGATCTTATCCATCACTGAAACTCACCTTCTCTCACCGCAAACGATTAATCAATTCCGGTTTGGCTTCTCCCGTCTGGCGGGCCAAACCGTTGCCGGAGGGACGCTCACCGATAACGACGTCGGGATGAACAGTTCCAACGAGCCACAGGGGGAGATTCTGCCCCATATTGAAGTTTTAGGTGACTTCCAGGTCGGAAATTCTCCTAATGACCGAGCCAGAAACGCGAATAATAACTTCTATGTCTCCGATGCCGTATTACTCTCTCGGGGCAAGCACGAATTTCGCCTGGGCACAGAAATCTTCCGGACACAATTCAACCAGCGAGTCGATAACACAAACGGCATCGCGATACTCTTGTCGTTTCCTGATTTCCTGCTCGGTTTGCCAGCAGGGCCTGTCGGAGCTGGAGGGAACGGCACAACGCTGTCAAACATTTTCTTCTCAGGCGTGGTTGCTGGAACTCCCGATGTTGGGGAACGTGCGAGCGCAGCGCATTTGTTCGCGCTGGACGACTGGAAAGCTACGCGGACTCTCACCATAAATCTCGGCGTGCGAGTCGAGGTCAATGGTCAACAAAGCGAAGTCGAAGGTCGCGAATCGAATTTCTACCCTCAGTTCTACGTCCCCCCTCCAGCCGGAGGGTTCACAGATCCAATCTCATCCGGATTCGTTTTGCCTGATAACTATCACGGTTATGCTCCGGCTGGATTTCCGCGGACAAACTCGACACTGTTGAATCATCCCATTGAACTGCATCCAGAACCCCGCATCGGCTTTGCCTGGCGGCCATTTTCTTCGAAGGATTTTGTTCTTCGAGGAGGATATGGAATCTACGCGAATCGAACCAGTTTCGCGGGAAATGGTGAACTGCTTGCTCTTAACCCGCCATTCACATTCCTTGTTTCGCTAACTGGAGGCGCTAACGCGGCCGCTACTCTGCAGAGTCCCTTTCCAACTTTGCCACCGAACTCCTCATTCCCAAATTTCCTGGTCAACATGCTGCCCGGTCCCCCGTTTACCGGGGACCATTTCCTTCGAACTCCCTCCAATACCGACCCTGACTTCAAGGAGTCCACCGTCCAGCACTATGATTTCGACCTGCAGTATCAGCGCAAGACTTACGTTTTCTCGATCGCGTATGCTGGCGCCAAAGGCACACATCTAGCCATTGGGCGGAGCAACAATCAGCCGCTTCTCGCCAGTCCCTCTGACCCGATCAACGGACTTACCACCAATTCAGTGGCCAATGCAGCCGAGCGCGTTCCCTTTGTCGGCTTGACGCCTTTGGTTCTCCGCCTCGAAAGCAGTGGGAATTCAATCTACAGCTCTGTCCAAGCCACACTGAAAAAAGACATGAGTCATGGTGTTCAATTCCTGGCGGCCTACACCTTTTCCAAATCCATTGATGATGCGGGCGATAGTCTCGGTTCTGCTTTCGCGGGTGGATTCGGAATCCCCATTTTGGGGCAACTGGTGTATAACGATCAGACCAATGTCGCTGCTCAGCGCGGCGTCTCCGACTTTGATCGAACTCACCGATTGGTCATCAGCGGTACGTGGGACGTGCCTGGCCCTGAGCACTCGCCGCGTGCAGCTGTTCAAAAGCTCGGAAATGGCTGGAGGGTCTCGGGCGTCGTAACGCTGCAATCGGGACTGCCATTCAGCATTCTAGATAGTTCAGCCGGCACGCTATTTGGTCCCGCAACCATGTACACAACCGCCGTGTTGGCCCCTGGTGCGACACTCAAAGATGCCGGTCGCAACGGCACGGTTAGCAGCCGCGTCAACGAATTCTTCAACACGAAAGCCTTTGCTCCGGCGCCAGTCATTCCGGATGGCGGACTTATCGACGGTACATATCCCGTGTCAGGTGGCGGCGGGACCATTTTCGGGAACCTCGGAAGAAATATTCTTCGCGGACCTGATCAGCGCGTCGGAGACATCTCCGTAATAAAGACCACTCCCCTCACAGAGGGCGTTAGGCTGGTTTTTCGCTGGGACGTGTTTAATGTGCTGAACCGGCCAAACTTTGCCAATCCTTCAAACGACGTTTCGACGCCCGGCACATTCGGCGTGATCAGTGCGCTAACCGTGAACCCCAGGATCATGCAGTATGCGCTAAAACTAGAATTCTAGTATGCTGCGTCAACCTCTTTTGGCACACACAACCTTCGACTTTCGCCGTCGCCGACAGAAATGTCCTTCGAAGTGGTTCTTCCGCAGGCAGGCATTTCGCCAGCCGCATAATAGTCCCGCGGCGGATTTGCAGCGTCAACGTTCTCAAAATGGCTGACTTCCTCGAGCCGTTACTGGTCTTTTGGAATATAGCGAGGACATATCGAGGATTCTACACTTTCGTCTTTATAGCTGTAACGACAGCACTGATTTGGCTGCTGGAGACCTTGCCGGCCCCATCGGGCTGGCCTGCCTCTTTGCGGTCGAAATACTGATCTTCCAGTTCAACGTCCTGGCTGGCCGTGAGGAGGCTCCAATACGCATCCGGGTTTTCAAAAACATGTAACGGGTTTACAGGCATTTGAAAAATCCAGAATCAGCCGTCATAGTCGAAGTAACTCGGC
>DATFVD010000605.1:0-7870 GCA_035260505.1 Terriglobales bacterium | reverse complement strand
ATTGATATGAACATAGGTACACCAAACATGAAGACTCAAGGACAAACCGCACTTCGATCGCAAGCCGGCTTCTCGCTGCTTGAACTGGTGGTTGTTTGCGCCATCCTGACGATCGTGCTGGCGGCAGTCTTCAATGGGATTAACCTCGTCACCCAGCGCAGTCACGCAGAGCAAACCAAGGTCGATCTGACGCAGGAAGGGCGGGAGTTCGTGGATGAGTTTGAGCGCGACCTGCATCAGGCGGGGTACCCAAACTGCCGCATGGTCAAGGCCGCGGGCGCTGCTAACAACTGTCCCGCCGACTATTCCAATACCACGGTATGGACGAGTTCGGCGGTGGCGGCGGGCCTGGTTAAACTTACCAATACCGAGATCGTTTTCGAGGGTGATGTGGATGGCGGCGGCACCGTCGACAGCATTCGGTACCGGTTACTGGACTCCGCGGGCAATTCCCCGCCCACCGGAACCTGTCCCTGTACCATCCAGCGCAGCCAGATACAAAAAGTGGATGGAACTGCACCCCTTTCGCAGGGCACTTCATGGAGTCAGGAATTGCAGAATGTCGTCAACAGCGGAGTGCCTGGGGTCGATGGATCTGGAAACCCTTTGCCCTACGGAGGCGGGTTGAGCATATCGGGCAGCACAGCCTGGGGAGCGACCAATACCGCCTACTACGCTGCCATCACCAGCTTCAAAGATTTTCCGGTCTTTCAGGCCTATGACCAGTTTGGCAACATCGTCTCCCTTCCCCAGGACATCACCAGTGCGTCAGGCTCGGCAATATTGAACTGCGGCACCAGTTCCACAAGTTGTGTCAAGTCGATCCGCCTCACCATCAATCTTCTGGCGAACGGAACTACGGGCGTTGATATGAAAACCCGCGTGCGGCCAGTAATGACCTTGGTGGGGAACGCTCGCCTGGTGAATAACTAGGTGAACAACCGAGGAGGACTTCTTCCATATGCCCAAACGCAACCTTCGCAGCCTTCGCAACCCTCGCAATAAGGAACGCGGCATCGCCCTGCTCATTGTGTTGATGGCACTTTTTCTGGTGGCCGCCGTCGGCATGGGCATGATCTATATGTCGAACACCGAAACCACGATCAACGCGAACTACAGGGACACGCAGACGGCTTTCTTCTCGATGAGGGGCGGGCTGGAAGAAATGCGCGACCGGATGCGCGCCAGTGCTCCAAACCCGATTGCGCTCCCGACGGCCATGCCCGGGACGGCGAATTCCATTATCTATATCACCAATCCGGGGAACTCGGAAACGGTGGATCCGAAAACGTACGGTACCACTTACTTCGATGATGAGTTCTGCCACGAGTCGTTCGTCGGGTCGGGAGTGACGTACTACACCCAAGGCACGCCGTGCCCGTCCTCGGCGGCGCCACCAAGCAATGCGACATATGTAGCCAGCGTTATGCCTTACACCAGCACATCTTCTTCCCTGAAGTACAAGTGGGTTCGGATCACGCTGAAGCAGAATGGGACCTTCCCCAGTGCTCTGGTGGATTCTACTCAGACTGGCGCTAACCTGGCTTCGCAAGTGTGCTGGGACTCGATGAACAGCAAAGAAGTGGTGGCGAATGCAATCGGATACACCAACTGCACCGCAGCGTCTAATGCTGGCCTTTTAATCGCACCAGTATATATTGTCACCGCCCTGGCATACACTCCGTCGGGCAGTCGGCGCGTCGGGCAATATGAGACAGCAGCATTTTCGATCAACCCACCGTACGTGGGGTTGGGCGTGGACGGAGCCGGTGCGAACTTCAATCCGACGAGTTCGAATAATTTCTTCGTCAACGGGGTTGACAGCGGGGTCTCGGGATGGAACACCAGCGGAGGCGCGGTCGGCGCTTGTACGCCCACTGGCCCCAGCGTCGTACCGGCAGTGGCCGTCGGTAATGCCGCCGACGCGGCCGCTGACATCATCGCCGTCCAAAGCCCTCCGAACCGTAGTAACAACTACGCCGGCTGTCTCACAGCAGCATCTTGCACCACTTCAACAGGCTACGGCTTCCCGTCAATCGTGGACGGCAGCGCCACCGGAACCAACCAGTTAACGGGTTTGTGGTCGTCTACGGCGCAACTGAACACAATGGTCGCCAGCCTGGCCAACGGAGCCGATGTCACCCTAAACTGTGCTATCGGGACGCCTTGCAGCGGGACGGCGCCTTATGGCACCTCGTCCAGCCCGCAGATTACCTATGTGAACGGCGATTTCGATTTTGGCAACAACAGCGGCGCGGGCGTTCTGGTGGTAACGGGAACATTGAACATGCAGGGAGGCGCAAACTTTAACGGTTTGATTCTGGTGATTGGCCAGGGAATCATAAACGTAAGCGGTGGCGGAAGCGGACAAATCAACGGTACGCTGTTCCTGGCCGACACAAACTCCCACACCTCCCCGTATGCGCAACTTGGCACACTGGGAGCCCCCGGCTACAGTTGGAGCGGCGGTGGAACAAATGGTATCCAATACAACAGTTGCTGGGCTGCCGTCGGAAACAACCTGCACTACATGGTGATAGCTTCGCGGGAAGAGATGTACTAAAACCGGGAGCGGCCCCCATCTCGCGCAAGAGAGGCAAGTAATTCTTTGAAGGCGGTTGGACGCGAGGTTGGATCTGGGAAGCGTGCTGCAGGGCTAAGCGGCGACCGGACCGCCAGTTCTTCGATAACGCCACAGAATTAACGCCATGCCCGAAGCGATCAACGCGAAGGTCGAGGGCTCGGGAACCGGCGGCGGTTTGTGGCGCTGATGACGGCAGTGCCCGTCAACCTTTTCCTCGCCGGCGCGGCATAGCCCGGAAGGAATAGGCACTCCCACCGGCACATACGGGAAGAAGAATCCACCAGCGAAAAGCTTGGGCGCAACGGGTTCGCCGCCGGGCAAGTCAGGCGGGGCGAGCACGGGCCGCGTGAACAAGGACGGCATGGGTCCGATCTCGGCTACGGGACGATCCAGAATATCTGCATCAGGCTCCTCGTTGGAGACTTCGGGCTTGGCATTCTCGGAAATCTGATTGCCGCAACGCGCACGCGCGGTAATTTTGCCGTCGGTCAGCAGCAGTTCCCCGAGGTGCAGACGAATTCTTCGACGAGTCCAAAAGATGTTGTCACGAATACGATAAGAAAGATAAACCTGGCGGGCTTCAGTAGCGCGCACCAGACGAGCGTGGCTGAAATCGAAGTGGGCGTAATGGCGGCGAACCACATAGTCGCGCAGCGCCGCATAGCGGAGATCGTTGGGATCTTTCACGCCGCCGGGCACCACCGAGTAAGGATATGCGCTAGGAATCCGCGGCAGAGACTTCGTGGGCTTGGCGGACCGCGCCGCCATGAAAGCAAGATCTTTACGGATGTTACCCCGGGTCCAAAAGGAGTCGGGCAAAACCTGGGAAGCGTGCAAGGTCGGCAAGGAGAAATAGTGCGCGGCATTCTGCCAACATGCGCCTGCGAGCACCGTCCCCAGGACCACGGCGGACATGATTCGCTGCGCGCGCAGACGACGGCGATACCAGCTCCGGCGGCGTCGCACGGTCTTTCCAGTCGCCGCGTCATTCAAAACAGCGTCGTTCAAAACAGCACTCCTGCCTGGTGGTTGAGCCAGGCGCGGCAGAGGGGAGAGCCAAAGTCAGCTAGAGCATTCCTCCATCCAAAACCGCGCCCCAGAACCGGTTCGGATACAGGAACTTAGCAAGTACAACGCCTCATCTTACCAGAGGTGCGCAAGAAATTTGTCCTTAAAATGATACTTCGAGCGACCAGGCTTACCAATACGGAAGATACCGTAGAGAGCCTGTGGCAACACCCTACTTTCTCGCCCAATAAGGCCGGCAAACCGCAGACTCTCTCTCGTTTGGCTTGGAGGACGGCAATTCAGGTACTTACGACATAGAACACGACACAGAATGAGATCGACACCGCCATTCTCCACTGAGGGTCAGATGAAAACGATCGTGGAATGCGGGACTGGCTCAAACAAAGCAGGATTGAAGGGCTGGCGAGGCTCCTTAGCTCGATACGTGACGATCCACTCTTCCACCGTCATTCCGACCCAAACAAGACTCAATTGCCGCTTTTAGCCTGCATTGATCACTTTCACCGAGTGACACGAAACGGAACGGTTGTAGAGACCAATAGTCCGGACTCAACATTTCCGCCGCACCTAGCACCATTCCCGTCTGGGTCAGGAACATCAATTTGACGCGGCAACCCCAATCCAGCGGTCTCTCCAAGGAGAGCAGACCCCCGGTCAAAGAAACGACTCTCAACTCGCCGCGACCGTGCCGACCGTCTGCAAATCGAAGAGCAACGGGAGTAGTGCCGAAGAGCCGCGCGCGAGGGCTGCGGCGATAGTAAGACGCCTGAGAGGGGGTGGGCATGTTCCTAACCGAGTATGATGCGTGGGCGCAAAGAGGTGCAGATTACGGAAGGATTTACGGGGTACAGTACCAGTCGTGCAGCCCTCATGGATATCTAGAAGTTTTGAGGGAGACGACGGAGCTAAGTAATTGAAGGATTTGGTGGAGCTAGTCGGGATCGAACCGACGACCTCATCGTTGCGAACGATGCGCTCTCCCAGCTGAGCTATAGCCCCACAGGATGGAGGGTGGACTTTTTTGATTTTAGCAGCCGTGCGTTGGTTTCGACCATACGGCAGGGCTTTGGATCACTGCTCCCCGATCCGAAGCTTCAAGTGAGGCGGCTCTTTTGCACTCCGCGACAGTATGTCTTGCAGCTGCAGCTCGAGCTCCCATATGGTGTGCGGAAAATTTCCGCGCTTCAGAATTCTCCTGCCATCGGCGTGGAAGTTACCGCCTCGGTAAGCGGAGAAAACGTTCTTATAGCTGGCAGAGGCCTTCGCGGCTGCCGGAGCGGAAATATTCTGGGGAAGCCCGAACGGAAAAGAAAAGTGCGCCGTGGGCCCCAGCTTCTGCCGAATATCCTCGCCTGAACCAACGATCTCGTGGTGCAAGAACTCCTCCTCGGCGGAGCCGCAATCGGCGTGATTGCGGGTATGGCTGCCGATTTCATAGCCGCAGTGCTGCAAGAATTCAACCTGCTCCCATGTGTTGGGCGGAAAGCCGTGTTCGTTGCATAACTGGTCGTGGGCAAATTCGCGGCCACTCGAGACATATTCGGTGGAGATGAAGTATGCGATCGGCAAGCCGGACTCTTCGGTAACGGCGCGCAGGTTCACAAAATTGTCGGCGTACCCGTCGTCGAAGGTGATGGCGACGGTGGGAACCTTGATCCCGCCATTCCGCACTAGTTCGACCGCCTGGCTCAGACTTACCAGGTGATAGTGCCGCGCCAAGTAATTCACCTGCCGCAGAAAGTATGAAGTGGAAGCTCCGAAGCGATGTGGCCGGTCAGAAACCAGATGGTGAAAGAGGATCATCACCGGATAAGCCCCGTGACGCCGGAAACGCCAGTTGCGGACCGTGACCGGCACGGCGTACAGCAAAGACTTCAGGAACAGCTTCCATGCCGGGCGCCGAAACGGATGGCCGTGGCCCTTGCGCCGCGCCGCAAGTTTCTTTTTCATCTGCAGCAAGTCCTCGGCTGCCGGACTCCGAAACAGTTTGCTGGGACCATGCTGCGGAGTTTCCGTCACTGTTCCACGCGCGAAGTCGCGAAGCGCGGCGACAATGAGGTCGGCACCCACCACATCAGCCTTGAGCGCCAAGCTCTCCAGATCGTCTAGCGGCTCGATCGGAATCAGCGCGGAACGAATTACGCCTCCCACATCCACCTTGGCCTCGACACGATGAACGGTGACGCCGATTTCTTTCTGATCGTCGAGTAACTCCCAGAGCCCGACTGCGCCGCCGCCGCGGTAGTCCGGCACCTTGCGCTTGTGAATGTTGATCGAACCCTGCTTCGGAATCTCGAAGAGCACAGGCTTCAGGATGCGGGTGCCGAACACCAGGCCGAGATCGGGGTTGATGCGCCGCACAAAGTCGAGCGCCTGAGCGGAGTGAATGTCTGGGGTAATGAAAAGTTCGGATCCATTGGCCTTACAGGTCCCGTCCAAATCGTCGAGCCGGTAGTTGGGGTTGCCATTCGGCTGCTTCGGAGCCGCGTGAATGAAGCGGATTACCGCATCCAGCAGGCTGCTCAGCTTGCGATTGACGGCGGCGGAGATGCGATGCAACACGTAAAGCCAGTAGATCGGGCGCCTCATCTTTTTACGCCAGGTCGCTATCCGCTGCTGCAGGGTCTTGGGAGGACGCCGTTCATAAAGCACGCCAACGACCTGCGCTTGCGGAGCGTCCCGGCGAATGCGCGCCATAATGCGCGCCACCTGACGCGGCGGAACAGAAGTAAAGATGACGACGTTGAGCGGATTTCCTGCCATTCTGTTTCTTCGTCCTACCCTGAATGATGGAGCCGGCGCAGTGTCCTCGATCCTGGGACAGAACAATCCCCGCCGGCATCGCTAAGCAAAATCAGCTCAGTTTTCAGGGGACCGGGAGCAGCGCGTTTGCCCTCCGGCCAAGCAGGAGGAGCAGTTTTCATAACCATCGCCGGCGGCCACCGGATGACTACGCCGAATCATACCATGCCCATTTCAGCCCTTTCCCCGCGGCGGCGGCCCTCGAAACGGAAACATTAAATCGAGGGCTATAATTTAATTGTGAGTTCTTTAAAGGTAAAGCAAGTGGCATCGGCCGACTTCCCGACGCGCTGGGGGCATTTCCTGATTCACGGGTTTACAACCAGGGCGTCCGGCGACGGCGCCAAGACCGAAGAGGCAGTGGCGCTGGTGATGGGCGAGGTGCACTCCGGGTCGCCGCTGGTGCGCATTCATTCCCAGTGTCTGACCGGCGACGTATTTGGCTCGCTGCGCTGCGATTGCCGGCAGCAACTTGAAATGGCGCTCTCGATGATCGCCGAAGTTGGATCGGGCGTCCTGATCTATGAACAGCAGGAGGGCCGCGGCATTGGCCTGATGGCAAAGCTGCAAGCGTACGCGCTTCAGGACAGCGGATTCGACACGGTGGAAGCGAATGAACGCCTCGGTTTCAGAGCCGATCACCGCGAGTTCCTCATGCCGGTCGAGATCCTGAAAGCATTGGACATTCGGCGGGTGCGGCTGCTCTCGAACAATCCTGACAAAGTCGCCGCGCTCGAACACGCGGGCATTCAGGTGACGGAGCGCGTGCCGTGCGAAGTCGCACCCACGAAACATACCGAAGAGTATTTGAAGACGAAGCAAGAAAAGCTGGGGCATTTGTTCACCAGTCGCCGGCAGCAGCATTGAAGGACTGATGCCCGGCCCCTAAAAGGGCATCCGATTTCGGGAATTTTTCGGCATCGCTGAAGCGATTCCCTGATACGAAACCGCAGATCCTCCCTCCCAGGGCAAGGTGCGCTCGCATGGACAGCCGGGCGCGGCTGCGCGCATGTGTTTCTGTTCCTACGTATTTCTGTTCTTACGTGTTTGTTGAGAGGTCGGCTTCGCCTTAGTCCCGGAGTACCCGCCGCAGTCCATCCCGATTCTTCACCGGCAGCCCACGCAACGCGGCTCGCGCCAGCGCCACGTAAACCTCGCGCGGTCCGGGATGCTTCTTCAGCACGGCGAGATGTCTCGCCACGGTCTCCGCATCTCCGCGAACCAGCGGGCCGCTAAAAGACTTTGCCGGACCGAGACGCGAGTAGTTCGCCAAAGTCTGCTTGATGATGGGGAGACTCTTGCGGCGAGCGTCCTTGCGTGTGAGGCCGGCGGCACGAGCCGCTTCTTCAAGCGTCACCAGGAAAGCCAGCAGCAGCGGCGATGTCAGAGTGGCCCATGCGTGGTACGCGGCTTTGCGTGCTGCGGATAATGGAAAGCTCTCGCCTCCCAATTGGC
>DATFVD010000604.1:0-15656 GCA_035260505.1 Terriglobales bacterium | reverse complement strand
AGAGTTTCTCGGTACTCTAAGGGTCGACCCGATCACGGGATTTCAGATACCGACAAAAACATCAATCTAAGAAAAACTATGGCATACCAACCTCTATATACGGCCGTGGCAACCGCCACGGGTGGAAGGGACGGACACGTTGAAAGTTCTGATGGCATTGTGAAGCTCGATTTGAGTGTACCTCGTGAAATGGGTGGACCAGGCAAACCCGGTGCATCGAATCCCGAGCAATTGTTTGCTTCCGGGTACTCTGCATGTTTCGCCGGTGCAATTGGTTTTGTGGCTAACCAACAACACAAAAAGCTCAGTGATATCCAGGTAACGGCTAATGTCACATTCGGTAAGGTCGACGAGAAGTCCACATACAACGCGGATGGGAAGACTTATCCTTTGCCAGGATTTCAGCTCGCGGTTCGGCTTGATGTCCATCTTCCGGGCGTCGACAAGGCAGAGGCAGAAAAGCTCGTCGAACAAGCACATCTAGTCTGTCCGTACTCCAGGGCGACTCGTAACAACATCGAGGTCAAACTCGCCGTCGTGTAGGCCAATTTGCCGCTCAAACGCGAATATCCCTACGATGCCCAGCGGATGCGCATTCAGGGCGATGTTCGGTGCGCATGCGGGTGAACCCGGCCGTATGATGAAGGTCAGCGGCACCGCAAATTCGCCTTATCTGGCCGGCGTTTCTGAATGGTTGGTCCGCCGGACCTTCATGTGACAGTCGACGATGCCTCATGGCGCTGGGCGGATGCAATGACAAATGTGACTGTGCCTTTGTCAAGGGTGTGGTGGTTCGCGTCCTCCAGATTCAATGAGCACTTTGCGCGGACCGGGGGGAAGACCCATCAGGATGATGTTTCGGGCGCAGTCTTTTTAGGATCACTGGTTCCAGTGGTTTCGCCAACACGGATTTGGATTTGCAGCTCAAGAAACACAGCATCCATCAACTCATCGTCATCGGACTCATCGCGCATACGTGTGTCGAGGCGACCGTACGCTATGGCGCTAAGCTTGGCTACGAGGTCACGATGGTGAAAGACCCGACCGCGAGTTACTCGGATGAGGAGATGCACGCCGCTCTCGACATCAATATCCCAAACTACGCCAGTGCCATGAAGGTCTAATCCAACTTCATCGTGAGCTCGAAGTCGGTTATTGCTGCTTGGTCACGATTACTAATGGTAACATCACGGAGACCAATAAATTTCGTACCGACTCGATGTGCGATCTGCTACGACAAGCCTAACTCTTTACCGGCCCGTGAGACCGGCTATCCAAAGTGTCGTCAGAACCCAACCGGCGCTCTAAAGACGCATAATTAACAGAAAAGCGAGATTCTGATAAATACGTCAATTTGCGTACTGCGTTTTGCAAAAGGCCTTTCGCCGTCAAAGCGCCGGGGAAGTCGCGTGGGAAAGCCGGTGGGTTGCAGAGTTACAACCCGCTACTAGAGAGCCTTTCGTCTGAATCGTCACTAACCGCTTTCCTGATTCCGGACTCTGGCATCCAAACTGTCTGCTGCGCCGACCTCGCGGAACTTGCAAGCTTCCTCGAGGGAAATCACGCCGGCGGCGGCTTCTTCGACCGCTTTCTTAAACAGTGTGGTTTCTCCTTTGGTTTCCAATATTCGGCGGAGTTGAACGGCTGGCGCTTGTTCCTGAATGGCAATCTTCACTTCGTCATCGACGATAAGCGCTTCAAAGATTGCTTTTCGTCCGCTGACGCCGGTCTGCCGGCAGAAATCACATTTGCGTCCACGACGGAGAGCGCTCGCTCCGTTCAGCCAATTTGGATGAATTCCTGGTTCTTCATTCAGGCGCACAACCTTCAATCTCCTCTATAGTGGAATACAGATCGCCAAACCGGACAATACCACTCACACCGCGAGTAGACCGGACCCAGCGATGCATTTCGGTCAGCTCGAAGCGGGCAAACAAGTAGCCGGGGAACATTGCCTCGGTGACCCAGACGAGGCCGCGCCGGGTCACCTTTTTGAATCTGATCCGCGGGCAGAAAACAGCCACGCGCTCCAGCTTACGAAGATACGCTGCTGCGATGTGTTCGTGTTTGGGCTGAGACCACCGGCAATACCACGCCAATTCTGCGCTGTCTGTCTCGTTCTGTTGCGGGTTAACTTTCGTCTCCATGTCGATACTCCATGTCATCGGTGCGCGTGCTTTTCTCGATACCATCGTACGAACTTCGGAATCCCTTCTTTTATTGAGGTCGTAGGCTGGTAATTCAACGATTTCCTGGCTTTGGTGATATCGGCGAAAGTACGCGGCATGTCGCCTGGAACGGGTGAGCAAAATACAATGGTTGCCTTGTGCCCAAGCGCTTTCTCGATTTCGGCAATCATCGAGAGCAAATCGATTGTGTCGCTCTCACCCAGGTTAAAGACATCGAATGGCGCACCCTGGAAATCGAGCGCCCCGAGGACACCCTGAGTTATATCGTCGACATAAGTAAAGTCGCGAGCTGTAGAACCGTCGCCCTACACTTCAATCGGCTTGCCGTTCGCGAGCTCTTTCTGCCGACCTATGGTGAGTAGTTGGACTGCGCGGAAAAATCTGCGAACACTGGGTTGCCGCTCGGACCACCCCAAAAGCCTGTTTCGGTAATGCAAGACAATCAACGACCGCATCTCGTGAACATAGCGAGGGCAGTTCGGAAAGATCCGTGTAGCCCGAACGCGAATGAGCAGTTGAGCGCCAGGCAATTCCGCCAGCAGCAGGTCGGTATCGTGCAAGGTTGCTTCGCCAAGGACGCGAAGCCGTTGCGGGCGGTCGAAGTCGATAAAGAGTAGCGCGACACTCTGGTTCACAAGAACATTGCTAAGACTCCGGTACATCCCATTGCCGTTATTATCTGGGAACGCCAGCGTTCGTTCGTCTACGATCCGCACGAACCCCGGCAACCCACCCTTGTAGGAACAATCCGGTCGACCTTGCCCATCGGCTGTAGCCAGGAAGAACATCCTTGAACGGGATCGGGGGTTCACGCGGCGGTCCCCAAGACACTATTTAGTTAAGACCAACAGCCTGTATCCGCCCAAAAGACGTACCGCCATATCCATATTAATCGAATAGATCAGCCGGCGGTGTCTGATCGATCAGTGGATAACGAGGTTCGTGGGAGCCGGCGCCGGCGGTGCTCAGCAGGCCTTGATCATACAATCTCAACAGATCGCCGGTACCTGCCTCGCGTTAAGTGACGATGCGGTTACACACCCATAGGTGCGCCAACGAGTCACCAGCTGCTCGTGCTCGGCAAGATTAATGTTACCGCGCGTCAGATCCATTCCAATAGCGACTGATATTTGTGCAAGCCGGGCCTCAAATGAATGATACTGCCGAAAGAACGAATGACAATCGTCCGGGTTAACTTGCCTGGCACAGTCTATTGGAAATCCTCTGTATTGGCGATCTTGCCAGCATAAATGTCGCAGAAAGCCCCATATAGCGGCCCACACATCCAGCCCATGTCGGTCACCTGCGGAATACCGGCCATACCGTAGTCGAAGCCGCGTTGGTTCAATTCGCGACCGAATGTCATTAGGTGTTGCTCATTGACACCAATCTCGGCCCGATTGTAGAACGCATTCAGGTCCATCGGATCGATCGCATTCTTCAACTCGGGAGCGATGATTTCATGCTTCCATCCTCTACGCGCACTCTCCCGACGCAGTGCGGGCACGAGGCGACGTACTTTTAGCAGTCCCGCGAACACCCATTTGCAATCTTTTTTTGCGGTCTTCAGGGGATAAAACAGGCTAGGGTCGGATGCGAAGGGGAGAAACATGAATGGAATCCGCGCCCGCCGAAAGAATCGCGGCTGAGCAAATCTACGGAAGAATCCATGGTATCGCATCACGTAATACAGCTCTTTGGAAAATACTCGGGACGGACGCAGGTGTGCTCTCGTCAGAATACTGGACGGATCATCGAAGAAGTTGAATGAGGAGACACAGAGCGCAAATTTTTCTGCGTGCCTATGATAGTGAGAAATATCCGTCCCTGCCCCATTGAGGGCAATGAGTACTTGACTGGGTCGTACCCGCGCGAGCACAGACTCGGGCACCTCAGCATCATGGATAATCACGTCGTGGTCAAGTTTTGCAGTGGCACCCTCGTGGTGACTGAGCCATTCAGTCTTCCAACCAAAACGTTGGAGGGCCACAAAATAACCGCGATGAAGCAAATACCTGCGATTGCCAGGTTTAAGTCCAATGTAGACTGCGCGTGGCGTATTCATCTAGACAGACTATCTCCCGAGTAGTTAGGGATAGGAATTTGGTTTTCGGGTCCAGGAGCAGAACGTCTCCTTCCAGGTTTGGTTTCGGAGCGGAAACGGACTTTCGACCAGCTCTTTCGGAGTTTGCAGAATCCCCGAGCGGCTGTAAACGCCGTTTTGGGCTTAGGGATAGGAATTTTTCATCGAGGCCCCGCAGCGTCGAGAAAGTCCGCCCGGCACGCTGGGGAGCGAAGAGCGGCAGCAGGGGTCCTCGCGCTATTAACAGCGGCGATTCGTGGGCCGGGCTGCCCTCGAGCCGCCGCCGCGTCGCGCTCGCTACCACTTCTGAATCTTTCCGACTTCACCCGAGGGCCGTTCGCCCGCCACCCTGCCCACCGCCCACCCGGTTGGATCATCCCGGACGTGCCACTATTCTCGCCTTCCCCACGACTTGCTAGTCCTCTTCCTGCACCCTCGCTCCTGCGCTACTTAACCGCCTCCCTACCGGTGTCTGATCGATCAGTGGATAACGAGGTTCGTGGGAGCCGGCGGCAGCGATGACGATGACGGCTGATACTCGATCGCATAGACCCGAACGTCATATGGAGCCACCTGCGCGTTGACAGTGACCCCCGAACCATTGTTGGTGAACGCTAAGGAGGTGTCCCCAATATATTCGCGCACGGCAGTGACGTTCCCGGCGATGGGGGCAGTGATCGTCCCATTCCAGGTGCTTCCGGAATTGTTGATGACCGTCGTGATCAGCCGGTTGGAAGACCTATTGAACAGATACTCCACTGGAGGACCGGACACTTGTGCCGGCGCGACTTGCTTGTTCAGCCAGTCGAAGAGGTGGACCCCAATCGACAAGAGTTGGGTACGGGCGGAGGACTGGAGAAACTCCGGTGTCGTTAGAATCACACGGCCAGAACCGACAGTGTTGGATGTGATCAAGGGGGCCGAACCAGTGGTGGCCAGCACGGAGGCCGAGCCCACTGTGACGGGTTTGTAGAGATAGGAGGGTTCGTTGTAAGTAGTCCCGTCCGAAGACCAGCGAGAAGCCCCCCCACTGACCAACGCCCCGCCGAGCGTCACACCCAGCAGTGATTGATCCTCCGAAGTCACCTGGCTGGCATTTACCACGAGCGTCCCGCCGGACTGCACCCACGATTGAAGAATGGTTCGGAGACGGGTATCGATCACCACCCCGCCCATCAAGACGATGACTTTATAGTGGTTGAGTGTGCTCAGCGATGCGGTATTGAGCGTCACATCCATCGTGTCGCCCCAGCGGGTAAAAGGCATTGGCTCATACGGACGAGGATCGCCGCCCGACGCCAAGAAGTTCTTGTAACCCGCGCTATTCGAAAACGGTGCGTTGGGCGTGGTGCCATGGAGCCAGTGGTTCGGGTAGGCGATCTTGAGGAAGTTGTTGATCATGTTGTCGCCCGAAGAGTACGGGATATCCCGATACCACACCGCGTCCGCCTGGTTGTACAGGCCATGCTTCGTATCAAACCCGCTGTAGAAGTCGAACATCAGGGCCATCGGGACAACCGCGGCGCCGACATCTGGATGGCGTGTCAGCGAAAAGTTAGCGAAGTCCTTCATCATTTGGCCAAACGGGTTGAGTTGGTTGGTTCCCGAATAGTAATACACCGCCGGCTCGATCTGAAGAATATGTGCGCCCCCCATATAGGCGATATACAGATGGCGCCGGATATAGCTGGGGGACCAGCCTCCGATCAAACGGCCACTCGAGCTGAATTCGGTCGCGCTGTCAGCGCCGGTCCGCCAGAGCGATATATCGATGCCCCAGGGCCGGTCATACAACCGTCCCGCGCCACGCATGTACGCGAGGCCGGTAGAGGTATCGCCCAGCTCATCGATGACGCGTTCCAGCAACCCCACATCGACACCCATTTCAAAGGCGTAAAACGCGTTCGGAGAGTAATCGGTAAGCGCTCCTAAGCGACATCCCCGTTCTGCGGCCGGTTGGGCGAGATAGGTGCCCAACGGGGGTGAGTCAATCAGGTAGTAGTTGGTGAACTTGGAGTATGCTTGCGTTCGGGTTAGTCCGAGGTAACGCGGACGTCCATTAGGCACCCACTTGCCGCCGGATTGATCCCATTCCAGCATTAAGCTCCAAAGGCTTTTGTCCTTGCCCCTGGCTGTACAGATGGTGGATGCAGATCGACTCTGACTGGCGATCTCGGGAGCAGAGTTTGCTAGTCCTGTTGGCCCTACCACGTGAGACGCCCCCTGCATGTAGAAATTAAATCCAGTGTTCCGGCTGGTGATGACATTGAACTTCTCTGCATCCGCCGGAGGCCATAGGGCCAGCATATTGGTCATACCGTTTTGGAAGTTCCAGGCGACCTCGGGATAGCTATAGCCCATCGGTCCAAAGAATTCGTTGGAAAGAAAGAAGGTCGTACGTTCGGACCCCGCATGTGATCGACAGGGGGAAATCACGATCAAGAGAAAGAGCAATATTGCAAAAGGCAAATGGCTCAAGTCCATATCGATGAGGTTGCGCGCGAATTGCCTTAGGCAAGGCGGCAGCGCCGAGCCTATCCGCATCCCGTGGGGGGCAAGCCAAGCCGCTAGTCGCTGAGTCGTGCGCCTCTCACGAAAACATGCCTCGAGTGCGATCATCGACTCACTCCTCTGCTTGTGGGTTTTTGTGTTCCCCGCCGCATGCACTTCAATCTGCATCTCTCGGCCGAATTTGCCGAGCGGCTCGCCGGGCGAGGACAGCGCGTGGACGTCGAACCCCCTTCTCTTGGCATGGGCCACGTGCCCCGCCAGAAACCACAGCGTCATCGGAACCGTCGTCACGTGCAGCACTCTCGGGTTCATGCCGCCCCCCTTGCTGAAGCAGTCGCTGGGCTGAGGGCGTGGGAGGGACCCGGTCAAGGCCAGCAACCGGCGTGTTTCGGATCGCGGAAAGAATGCGGCGCCCTTCCCGTATCTCCGCCGCGTTGAGCGGCCGGTTTCGCTTCCTGATCAGCCGGCCTTGCAGCCCGACTTTCGTGCCGATGAGGTAGGCCATCGACTTAAGTCGTGACCGCATCACCAGGACCCGTGTCTGCCGCCCCCCGACCAGCGGCGGGCCGTAGCGACGCAGGATGTCGCGCACGGTCCTTTCAGTGCGAAGATAGTCCCGCAAGTTGCCGGTGAGACCTTCGCGATAGAAGAATAACGGCTCGCACAGCCGGGCGAAGTTCGCCGTTGCGCAGGTTCGGCTCCACAGCTCGCGGTCCTCGGCACGAACGTAGACAGGATCGTACGGATTGCTGCGAAACCACTCAGCCCGCCCCATGACGGTCGGATGAATGAGGAGGCCATTCCGTAGCACGGCCTCCGGACGGGAATCCAGCGGCCGATCGCCGCGAATGCCCAGCGGCGTGAGCTCGTCGTCCACGGTGAATATCGCCGTGTCGATGAGATCGACATTGGGATTCGCACGCAAGAACTTGAGCTGGCGCTCGATGCGTTCGGGGTGCATGAGATCGTCGGCGTCCATCCGCGCCAGATAGGTCCCCTGTGCAAGCGAAGCTATCTGGTTGAGACGCGCGCACAGACCGCGATTACTCCCATCGCTGAGGACGCGCACGCGCGGATCGTCAAGATGCCGCACGACAGCGACCGAGCCATCGGTGGAGCCGTCGTCAATCAGCAGCAACTCCCAGTCGCCATGCGTTTGCGCAAACACGGAGCGCACCGCGTCCTCAAGGTAGCGTCGAGCGTTCAAGAACGGGATGCCGATGGTAACGGACACGCGATCACTCACGATAAGTCTCCGGTGTGTTAGCTTGCCGTGCGGTAGAGTTCGTCACACGTGTCACAGATGCGCGCCCAGTCGTAGGTCGCCGCGTTGATCAGAGCGTTCGCGGAACAGGCCGCATAGAGATCCGAGTCATCCACCAGTTTCTCGATCTCGTCCGCCATCTTGGCCGAATCGCCGACCGGGACGCGCGCTCCGCAGTTCGAGGGGACCACTTCCTTCAGGCCGCCCGAGTCGCTGGAGACGACCGGCTTGCCGCACGCCTGCGCCTCGACGGCCGCCATGCCGAACATCTCGTAGGCGCGCGTTGGCATCACGAAGACATCGGCGAGGTTGTAGACCGCATTGAGCCGACCTTCCTCGACGGCCCCGAGGTAGAGGCCACCGACCTCCTTGATGCGAGCGACCCAGCCGTCCTGATCATCCTTCAGGCCGAACTGCCCGATCGGTCCCGCAATCACGAGCTGCACGTCGCGGCGCCGCTCGCGGAGCGTCCGGGCCGCCTGCAACAGCAGATCGCTTCCCTTCTGCTCGCAGACGCGGCCGACGTAGAGCATCACCTTGTTGTCGATGCCGAGCTGCCCGCGTTCGCGCGCGGCCGCCTCCGGATCTGGCCTGAATTGCTGCGTGTTGACCCCGTTGTAGAGGATGCGCAGCTTGTTGGCGGGAAAGCTCCAGAAGCTCTTGGACTCTTCCAGGCAATACTGTGAGCACGGCAGGAGCAGGTCGAAGCCTCGGAGCACCCGCTTGTAGAGGTGAAACAGTGGCGTCTCGCGGCCGCCGCGGAACTGGAAGAAGTCGTACGAGAGCACCTTCTTGGCTCCCAGCGCCTTGCTCATCCACGCGCCCTCTGGCTGACTGTGGAAGTGCAGCACGTCGTCGGAGCGCTTCTTCAACTCCCGCACGACTTGGTACTGAAACTCCAGGTGCTTGAAAGGCAGACGCGTGCGGCATTTCAGGAAGTGGTAGGTGACGCCGTTCACTTCGCGCGTGGCGGTTGCGTCGCCTACCGAGTACACGCTGACGCGATGCCCGCGGCGCGCTTGCTCGTGGGCGATTTCGACGATGCGCCGCTCGATGGCGCCGCCGAAGCGATGCAGGACCGGCAATGTGCTGACACTGATGTGGCTGATGTTCATCGATGTCCGCCCCCCGTCCTACGCCGCGGCCCGGCGGCGGCGCCAGTACACCTCGACCGCCAGGCGCACCACCAGATCCATACAGGCGGCCCGGCGCTTGGCCGACACGGTGCGGCCCTCGATCATGTCGCGATACAGTGCGAGATGCCTGGCGACCATCGTTTCCGGCTTGAATGCTTGCTCCGCATACGCTCGAATCTGGGCGGCCATACCCTGCCAGCGCGGCCGATCGGCAAGTATCGTCTCGATGGCGTTGGCCAGAGCGACGGAATCGCCCGGTGGCACGGCCAGGCCGTAGGGCCCAATCTGTTCCGGCACGCCGCACACCCCGCCCGCCACCACCGGCGTGCCGCACAGGAACGCCTCGGTGACAACGCTCGGCAAGCAATCGGCAAAGCTCGGCAGCACCAGCAGGTCCGCCAGATGATACTCCACGGCGAGCTCGTTCGGACCGCGGATGCCCACGAATTCCACGTGCTCCGCGATGCCCAGATTGTTGGCCTGTTGTCTGAGTTTCGCCTCCAAGTGCTCGTTGTGATAAACCAAACGAAGATGAACGTGGCGTTGCTTGCGAAGCTGCTGCATCGCTTCCAGCAGGAAGTTGACCCCCTTCCAGTCGATCAACTGGCCGACGTAGAGCACGTCATAACGCTCCTTGTCGGCCCGCTTCTGGAGATGTCCGGCGGCGCGAAAGACATCGGGCGGAATGCCGTTGGGAATGGTGTGGATCTTGTCGGCGTTGGTCACGCGTGCGTAGTACCGCGCCTCGGCGTGCGACAGTGCGATGTATGCCTCCGCCTTGTCCACGACGTACTGAAAGGCGTAGCGCCGCAGCCGCGAGCGTTCCCAGCCCGTGGGGATCAGCCCATTGTGGCCGGTGAAGACGGCGCGCGCCCGGCAATGCGAAGACGCCATCTTGAGCGCCGCCCTGCCGAAGTGATGGACGTGAATGATGTCGTACTCGTCCGATGGCTGGAATCCGGCATGTCCGACCGCGTGCACCTCCACGCCGGCCTTGCGGAAGCCGTCGAGCAATACCGTCTCCGGCGTCACCAGCTGCTTCGAACGAACCGCCTCGGGCTGGTCGAAGATGCCACCGACCAAACAAATCTTCATGCGACTCGCCTTTCACGAATACGCGTCACCGCGGTCTGGTCCCGGTGGGAGGCTGTCACCGAATTCCACGACCAGAGACGCTTGGCCACGAAGTAGCTGTAGATCGGCCAGAACGAATACACGTATATCTGGCTGGCGACCGCCAGGCTGCCAGGGAACACGGTCCACAGCGCCATCATGAGCCAGGCGTAGCTTTCCACGGGGGTCGGGGCGGCCACAAACCTGCCCTGCAGCCACGCTAGAAAACAACCGAGCAACACATTGCCGAGAACCACGCCGGCAAAGTGGGAGTTGATGTAGAGTTCGCCGTCCAAGGGAATGATCTGATCGACACTATCCGTATCGCCGTAGATCAGCTCGTTGAATATCCCGGTGCCGCTGATATCGCGATACGGTTTGCCCAGCACGGGAATCGGGTAGACCAGCGAGCAGAGCAAGGTCGTGCCGTAGTAGAACTTGCCCTCCAGGGATTCGATCAGGTAGGCGGACATTTGCGGACCCGACGCGTAGATCTGCACGAACTCGACAACGTCTTCGGTATCCCACGTGTCCGCAACTGCCGAGCCCGACAATTCGGTGATGTCGAGGTCGGTGGACCGATACCAGCCGAACGTGAACGCGACGGAAAGCGCGAGCACGCTGGCCAGGATCATGCCCTTGAACGGAATCCGCCACACGTGCGCGGAGAACGCGGCTGCCAGGCCGACGATCGGACCGAGCATCGTGCCACGGTTGTAGTTGAAATTGGCAACCAGCAGGACGATCAGCACACCGGCCGTCACGGCGATGATCGACACCTTCCTACGCGGCGCCTTGCCGAGCCACCAGCTCCACGCCAGCACCACCGCGAAGCCGAGGAAGTGCTTCAGAAAGTTGCCGGCGGCCCCTTGTAGCGTCGTCGCCTCTTCCGCCCGCAGGCGATTCCCGGTCGGCGACGAGGCATACTCGATGAACCCCGCGACGCCGCCGTGCATCAGCAAGAACCCCAACAATCCCAAGACCGCAAACGGCACGATCAAGTACGCAGTGCCCGGCGTCGTTACGTGGGGCAGGGTTCGCCCCACGGTCACGCGACCGAAGCACTGGTACGCCACACAAAAGGACAGATAGCCCACGACGTGAACGATGATTGCCAGATTGATCGCATCCTTCGACGGCAGATACGGCAACGTCCCCTGGCTGAAGCCGAAGTAGCCGACCAGTACCGTGACGAGCACAAGCTGGATCCAGTAGAAGCCCTGGGCAATGTTGGCCGGACACAGGGGAGCGGCCACGTGGATCCGACACGCTGGCAGAAATGCCTGCACGAACAGGAATGCCAGGATGCCGACAACCGCGAGCGGATACTCCTGCGCAACCGGCCCACACGCGAATCCGATGAGGGCGATGGCGTTGATCGTGAGCACCCAGAGCGTGGTGCCGGGCATTAGCGAGGCCGTCATCGCGGGTTCCCGTGCGGTCTCATGAAGTAGATAGTCGTCGCGATCAAAGCGGCCGCTGTCACCGCAAACGCGATCAAACTGCCCAGCGCCATCCCCAGGTCGCGATAGATCGGAATCAGTAGCCACGACGCGATCGCGAGGACCGCGGCGAGCAGAACATCAAGGACGAAGCGTCCCATGATCGCCCCTTTGCTCACCAGGATCTGGCCCAACAGGGTGTTGAGCACCACCGGGACTGACGAGGCCGACAGGATGACCAGCGTCATCCGGCCGTCGCGATACTCGTCGCCGAACAGGCCCATGGCCGATGAAGCACACAGGATGATGCCGATCGACGGGACCACGACGACGGCGAGGCTGACCGCGAGGTTGAGACCAAGAAGCCGGCGATAGGCATTGGGATCGTTCGTGCCGTGGAGGTTGCTGAGCATCGTGAGGATTACCGGCGAGAACGAGGCGGGGAGGAACAACAGCAGTTGCCGCCAGCGTTCGGCCGCGTTGAAGACCCCGAGCGAGGCGTAGCCGTCGGGCTGCGCGACCAGCACCAAATTGGCAAACCACATCGCCGCTATAAGGCAGATGCTCCCCAGCAGGCTCAGGCTGCCGAATCGACACATCATCACCAACTCGCTCCACGCGGCGTGACGGTCTTGCCAGGCGACTGTCTCGGGAAGAAGGCGCCGCAGAGCGACATGGTTGGCGAGCACCGCGATCGATTCGGTCAACACCAGGCCGATGACTCCGCCCAGGACGCCGCCGAGCTCAATGCCGGCGATCAAGAACACACACAGGCATACGCCGCGGATGCTGTTCAGGACCGCCAAGGTACGAAAGTCGCCGAAGCCGACGAGGGCGCCCGACTGCACGCCGTTGATCGTGCCGAAGAGGACCAGGCCGGCCGCCACTTGCAGCTCCTTGGTCAGGTGGGGAGCGTTCAGCACGCTGGAAGCGATCACTCCCGAAAGGACAAGGAGCACCAGGGCCAACAGCGTACCGGAGATCACGGCGATGGTGGTCGCCAGGGTAGCGGAGCGGCCGGCTTTTGCGGGATCGATCGAACGAAACTCCGCGACGAACTTGGTCGCCGCCAACCCCAATCCGGCGCCGGCCACGACGCCGAACAGGCCTTGCGTGCTCTGAATCATGCCGACTTGGCCGAAGCCCGTCGTTCCCAGGAGCCTTCCCGCCAACACCGCCGATGCCAGCGTCAAGCCGCGCGACACAACGGCCCCGACCAGCGCCCAGAACGCGCTGATCGCAAAATGCATCGCGACCGAATCGCTCGGTACGGCCGACATGGCCAGTTCGCTGTTGGTTGCTGCAACCAAGCGTGGACTCCCCTTTACGACGATCACGCCGGCGCCCCCTGTTCGTGCGAGCCTTTCAAAGCGGCGGTCGCGGCCACGTCGTCCGAACTGATTACCGTGGTCTGATATTGGGGGCGATCTCTCCGGGAGTTGGGGACCAGGGATAGGAATTTGGTTTTCGGGTCCAAGGAGCAGAACGTCTCCTTCCAGGTTTGGTTTCGGAGCGGAAACGGACTTTCGACCAGCTCTTTCGGAGTTTGCAGAATCCCCGAGCGGCTGTCAGCGCCAATCACGACCATTCGCTGGCCGGCAAAGCGTTTCAAATTGCGGTGTTCGGAAGTGTGGGAGACAAGCGCTAAAGGCAGCCCGCTAAACTGCGGCGGGCGACGAGCAAAAAATCTGATGCCGGTAGCGACGATTACCCGCTGTACTTGCACGCAATCACCGTCATTCAAATCCAGTCGAAAGCCGCGGCCGGCCTTTTCAACCCCAACTACTCGCCGGCGGTCCACATCGGGTACAATTCTCTTTTGGAACCAGCGGCCGTAATCGATATATCGATCAAGCGGAACAGGCCTCGGCACTGGAAGAGCCTGTGAAGCTGAGTAGTTATCCAGTGTCGATGTGCACTGCGGATCTGCGATATGGCACGCATCCCAGGAGGAGCGCAGAAGCATGCCTTCGGGCATCTGATTTTGCCAAAACTCCATCGGCTCACCAAAAACGCAGGTCTCGATCTTCGCTGCGCGCAAATGGGCTGCTGTTGCCAAACCATAGGGTCCCGCACCGATAATAGCCACTTGATGAGAAAGGTTAGTTTTCATCGTTCATGCTTTAACCTTATCCGGCCGATCTCGCCGTGCTTTTGCTCTACCTGGATGAGCCGAGGCGCCATCCGACATCGAGCAACGAATCAGGAGTAATAGTTGGCGATGATCCGCGCGGGGTTGCCCACGGCCAGGGCGTTCTCGGGAACGTCTTTGTGAGCAATGGCGCCGACCGACAACTTGGAATGGTTGCCGACGCGCTTTTCCGGAGCGACGAACGCATACGATCCGAGGAAGACGCCTTCACCGAGCTCGGCCGCGCCGGCCACGCACGCGTAAGGCGACAGGACGGAATACGACCCGATCCTGGCATTGTGTCCGCAAGCACAGTGCACATTCATCGTCACATGCGGCGCCAGCACGGCCCCCGGCGCGACGAATGCAAACGGGCACATGATGACCCCGGAACCAATGGTCGCTGTCTTGGCGACATAGCATGTGGGATGAATGACGCTAAGGAGTTGTCCGCCGGCTTGCTCGATCTTTTTGACAAGGCGAGCTTTGACGGCCGAGTCGCCGTTGGCAACGACAAAAACCTCATCGGGCTTCACGATCAGTTCATCATCGGGAAACAGGTCCTGAATGCGCTCAGACTCGTATCCTGAATCCGCGGAGAAAGTATCGCTGAGGTACTCCAGCATCTCTTTGCCAAACCCACCCTTGCAGATCACGACGATCTTCTTCATATCGATGTTGCCAAGCTGGTCGCTTCCTTCGGTTAACTGTACGGCCGGCGGATCTACCTCAATATGGTGGCAGGCGGCTTCAAAAACGACTTGTCTACCTTGTAGTATTCCGCCAAAGAACTTGCGCTCTGATGATTGCTGATGATCAATCCAATGTGACATTTCAGCTCTTCCGTTTGGTGCCGATAAAGCAAATCCGCCAAGCAGTGAAGATCCTTTGAAACAAGAACAGCAATAACCGGAGTCCGATTGCAATATTCAACCTTCCAGGTCATAGAGAACCGCAAGCCCACTGCGGTAAAGTGTTTACGAAACGTTGCTTCGTCCAAATCAAAGTCCTTAAGGGCCCACTTCACTCGCATAAAAAAAGCCCAAGCGCGTTATCTCGATGTTGATCCGAGTGAATGATATTTGCGCCGTGCTCGTACAAAAAGCTAGCTACTGCTAAAACAATCCCTTTCGGTCCGGGCAGTTGATCAGCAAGATTGCTGTGTTCTTCATTACGGAGCAGAGTCCAGGATAATTAACCAGCTATACCAGTGAAGGTCGTCGCCCGCTTGCTTACAGTTAATTTTACGGCGCATCCCCACAAAAAAGCTTCACTTGCTCACCCGGCGTTTGAAATATGTCGGCTAGCGTTGCTTCGCCCTTCCTGCTTAGGCCGCTTGCAACGTAATCTCAGTGGGTTCCGGAGGACAATTAAACCGTAGCGGTAGTTCGACCATACCCAAGCCGCGCCCAGTATAAACGAAGCGCGTGTTCAATTCGTAAAGGCCAGTGTGGTAGATCCGACCCAAACGCGGCAAAATCAGCGGGCCGAGCGGGAGCCGGATTTGCCCGCCATGGCTGTGACCAGAGAGCTGCAGCTGCACGGGCGTTAACTTGACCATCGTCGGGAAGTAATCCGGCTCGTGCACCAGGGCCAGGGCCGTGTCGGTTTCTCGGCAACCGGCAAATGCGCGGCTCGGATCAGGTACTCCAGTGCAAACCGAATCCAAACCGGCGAGAAAGAGCCGGCCGGCGCTCGGTCCTACGTGCAGGCCGCAATTCACCAATACCTCAATAGATTGCGCGACGAGTTGGGAACGGATTAGCTCCAGACCAAGCAGAGCATCG